>JAIDTT010000083.1 GCA_029060545.1 Paramuribaculum sp.
AACCTGAGAAAGTTTATGGTAAAAATGTCATTGTACGCTTTTCGTGCGAGGATTCCCGCCAATGCACGATGCACAATGGCCATTCGCTCCGCTAAAGCGAAGCGCCGAAACAAAAATTTTGAAGGGTAGGTCTAATGGGGCTAATAATAGGACTAATAGAATTTGTGGATGCAAAGTTAAGGCCGGTTTTGGCCGGCCTAACACATATTTTTAAAAAAAAAAATTTCAAGGGGTGTGGGTTATTCGACGGTGATTTCGTCGAGGAAAACCCAACAGACGTTGCCGACGCCGTAGTGCCAGTGGGGGCAATATTTGGTGGCTTCGATACTTAGACGGATATACCGTGCTTCTATCGGGGTTGGGGAGGTGTGGCTTACGGCTTCAAATTTTACTTTCGGTGCGGTGTCCTCCTCAAGGGTCACGGTGGATAGTTCGGTGAAGGTGTCGCCGTCGGTGCTTGCGTAGAAGGTGACGGATAGGGGCTGGAGTATCCAGGCGCCGAGCTGCTGGAGGAAGTCGGCGGTGATGGTGGTGAATTCTGTGGGCTTGCCGAGGTCGAGGGTGATGTCGACGTCGGTTCCTTCCCATCCGATCCACGCGTCTTTATATGTGGCGCCACCATAGAGCCCGTCAGTGAGGGCGGTGGAGGCGATGCGGTCGTAGGGTGCGGGCACGGGGCGGCTGAAGGTGACGGTTGCTCCGGCGGCTTTGTTGGCGGTGGCGCGGGGGAGGTAGCGCTCTTTATATAGGTGGCAGTAGTCGACGGGGGAGTTGTTGCGCTCGTTGAGTGTGGTGAGGCCGTACCGTATGGAGCGTTGCTCGAAGGAGTCGAGCTTAGCGGTGATGTCGGCGATGTCTTTGTCGGGATTGGTGCGGGCAAGTTCAAGCTCGACGTACTGGAGGGGGAGACGGGAACGGCGGACGCGGTCGAGGAGGGTGGTATCGGCGGCTACGGCTGCTTCGGCCTGATCGAAAAGCTCATTGTACATGCGCATAAGGTCGGGGCTGAACATACCGTCTTTGTGGGTGACGGGTGAATCGTAGATCCAGAGCGGTATGCGGCTGCCGAGGAGAGCGCCTTCCTGCAGGCGGAGGTAGCGCTTGATGTATGGGCCGGCGGCGCCGTAGTAGCCATCGGTGAAGGTGGTGATGAGTGAGTCGACGTCGGCGTCGGGATTCCACATCAGTCGGGATACGAGCCATGTGCGCAGTTCCGACATATCGCCGCCTCGAAATCCGGCTATCTGCGAGAAGTGCATCGTGGCGCCTGCGCGCTTGAAGGTCTGTATGTTGGGCTGGATGATGTGGAAGTTGGGGAAGGGTGTGGATGTGCCGTCGAAGTTGATGCCGTAGTCCCAGATGTATATATTGTCGGTGATGGCGCTCCAGCCGTCGAGTGCTTTGAGGAAGTCGCGTCCGGAGTCGTTGTATTGGAGCGGCACTTCACGGTAGCAGTCGATGTCGCAAAGCATGATGTTGACGTTGGGGCGCGGCTTGACGTGCTTCGGCGGATGCATAGTGTAGAGATAGGCGAGGGTGGAGAACTGCTTGTCGGGGAAGCGGTCGGCGAGGCGGTTGAGGAAGTGTATGAGTGAGCCTGACGGTGCGCCTTCGATGGAGTCGATGCGGGCACATTCGGGGCAGGTGCAGTTGGTATAGTTGCCATCGTTCTGGCTTACGGATATCATGTCGAGGCCGGGATTGGCCTTGAATATGGAGTCGAGACGCGCGGCTACGATTTCAAATACCTCGGGGTTGGTGAGACACCACTGCGATGCTTTGCCGGGGTGACGGGCGCCGTCGAAGTAAGCGTAGTATTCGGGATGCTCCTTGCCATATACGGCGGAAGGCAGGAGCCGGTCGAAGGTGTGGACGAACATGCCGTCGATAAATTCCTCGCGCGGCTCTTCGAGCCGCATCCAATGGCGATAGAGGGTGTCAGAGGCCATGGCGTAGTTTTGCGACTGCCGGTAGCGGAATGCGGGGTTGCTGAGGAGATTGATGGCCGGAAACTGGATGGTGGGGTTGGCGGGGGCTGTATATTCATGGTCGCCCCAGTAGTTGCATCCGAGCCAGCGCTCAAGGATTTCGGTCACGGCGTAGAGCGATCCGCGGCCTTTGGTCGACTCGATTAGCAGCCGTCCCTGCGGGGTGGTGATACGGAAGCCGTCCTCGGTGATGGCGGGATCGTCGACACGGGCTATCACTACGTCGCCCTTGCGGAGCTTGGGTGAGTCGGCGGTTACCACCGGCACTTTGGCTCCGGAAATTTCCTCGATGAATGAGGCGAGCAGGTAGGCGGCCTGAGCGTCGCGGCCGTCGGAGCAGATGATGCGGGTGCGGGGGGCGCCGTTGTGAGTGAGCGTGACCTGAGATGATGCGGCTGCACACAGGCACAGACACATAATAATAACAGACAGCATACGGGAGTGTATCATGGCTTATGGTATATTAAAGGGAATGTGATAATGCAAAGTTATTAATAATTTATGTGAATAGGACCGATGGCGGAGAAATAAATATTTTTGGCCTTAAGGGGATTTCTGCGTAACTTTGCGGAAAATTCCACGGTAAAAGATTCTAAGGTAATGCAGAATATTCGCAATATTGCCATCATCGCCCACGTCGACCATGGCAAGACTACTCTGGTAGACAAAATGCTGATGGCCGGAAACCTCTTCCGCGACAACCAGACCACCGGCGAACTTATCCTCGACAATAATGATCTCGAACGCGAGCGCGGTATCACGATCCTGTCGAAAAACGTATCGATCAACTACAAGGGATATAAAATCAATATTATCGACACTCCCGGACACGCTGACTTCGGCGGCGAGGTGGAGCGAGTGCTGAATATGGCTGACGGCTGCCTGCTGCTCGTAGATGCATTCGAGGGCCCGATGCCTCAGACGCGCTTCGTGCTTCAGAAGGCTATACAGATGGGCCTGAAGCCGGTAGTGGTGATCAATAAGGTGGACAAACCGAATTGCCGCCCGGATGAGGTGCAGGAGATGGTGTTTGATCTGATGTTTAACCTGGACGCGACTGAGGATCAGCTTGACTTCCCGACGGTGTTCGGCTCGGCCAAGCAGGGCTGGATGTCGTATGACTGGAATGATCCGAAGGAGGATATCACTGCCGTGCTTGATACGATCATCGAGCATATCCCCGCGCCTGAGGCTCTTGAGGGTCCTGCTCAGATGCTGATCACGTCGCTCGACTACTCCTCGTATGTAGGCCGTATTGCCGTGGGGCGTGTGCACCGCGGCACACTCCGCGAGGGCTCGGATGTGGCCGTGTGCAAGAAGGACGGCACTGTGGAGCGCCAGCGTATCAAGGAGCTCCATGTATTCGAGGGTATGGGACGCCGCCGTGTGGAGTCTGTGTCGTCGGGCGATATCTGCGCTCTGGTAGGTATAGCTGACTTCGAGATCGGCGACACGATAGCGGATATCGACACTCCGGAGGCTCTGCCCCGCATCGCTATAGATGAACCTACAATGTCGATGACTTTCACGATCAACGACAGCCCCTTCTTCGGCCGTGACGGCAAGTATGTGACCTCACGCCATATCGGCGATCGCCTTACCAAGGAACTTGACCGCAATCTGGCTCTCCGTGTTAGCAAAGGTGCGGAAGAGGAAGTGTGGACGGTGTTTGGCCGCGGTGTGCTTCACCTGTCGGTGCTTATAGAGACTATGCGCCGCGAGGGCTACGAGCTTCAGGTGGGGCAGCCTCAGGTGATCGAGAAGGAGATAGACGGCCGCCGCTGCGAGCCTGTGGAACTGCTCACGATCAACGTGCCCGAAGAGTATTCGAGCAAGATGATAGATATGGTGACACGCCGCAAGGGCGATCTGGTGAGTATGGAGACTCAGGCCGACCGGGTGAATATGCAATTCCATATACCGTCGCGCGGCATTATCGGTCTGCGCAACAATGTGCTTACGGCGTCGGCCGGCGAGGCTATCATGGCTCACCGCTTCCTTGAATATCAGCCCTGGAAGGGTGAGATACTCCGTCGCACCAATGGCTCGCTGATAGCTATGGAGGCCGGTACGGCTTACGCTTACGCCATCGACAAGCTGCAGGATCGCGGCCGCTTCTTCATCTTCCCGCAGGAGGAGGTGTATGCCGGCCAGGTGGTGGGCGAAAACGCCAAGGATAACGATATCGTGGTGAATGTGACCAAATCGAAGAAGCTCACCAATATGCGCGCTTCGGGCGCGGACGACAAGGCTCGCATCATCCCCCCGGTAGTGTTCTCGCTCGAAGAGGCTCTCGAATATATAAAGGCTGATGAGTATGTGGAGGTTACGCCTCACCATATCCGTCTGCGCAAGATAATACTGGACGAACTCGAGCGTAAGCGCGCCAATAAGTAATACAGTACACTGCAACTATATCCCGTGAGATAATGAGTACGGCTCCCGCTCCTTCGCCATTGTCGCGCCCCTTCACCTTCGATCGTGTGGTGAGGATTTTGGGCGGTATCGCGCTGGTGATTGGCGCGTTCTATCTCATCGATGTGCTGAGCAATGTGTTGCTACCCTTCTGTCTGGCGTGTCTCATAGCCTATATGCTGGAGCCTCTGGTGGAGGCAAACCGCTATTTCTTCCGCCTGAAGGGGCGAGTGCTGGCATCAATACTCTCGCTGCTCGAAGTGGCCGGCGCCATAGGTATGCTGCTCTACTTCATGGTGCCATCTGTGATCAAGGAGGTGCGCGAGCTTGACGGATTGCTGGCCGGAGTGGGCAAGAGTCACACTCAGGTGCCTTTCATCCCCGACGAAATCATAGAGCCGATACGCCAGTGGGTGTATAATTTCAAGCTTTCGGATCTGCTCCACAGCTCGCATCTGGAGTCGCTGCTGCAGTCGGGTACGTCGTTTGTGTCCAATGTGATAGATATACTGCTGCATACGCTCGAATGGTTGCTGACGTTTATCTACGTGATATTCATAATGTTTGACTACCAGTCGCTCATGACCGGCTTCAAGCTTCTCGTGCCGGCCAAGTACCGCCCGGTGGCGGGGCGCATCGGCGGCGATATCAAGAACAGTATGAACCGCTACTTCCGCAGTCAGGCTCTGCTGGCGCTCTGCGCAGCGATTTTCTACAGTATCGGTTTCTCTATCGTAGGTATTCCGCTCGCCATAGTGATGGGCGTGATAGTGGGAATCCTCTATATGATACCTTATTTCCAGTATGTGACGCTGATACCGATAGCGCTTATATGCCTCATAGATTCGATGACGGGCACGGCTCAGTTCTGGAGCCAGTTCGGGCAGTGTCTGATAGTCTACGCCGTGAGCCAGAGTATATGCGACTATGTGCTCACGCCCAAGGTGATGGGTAAGGCTATGGGATTGAATCCAGCTATCATCCTGCTGTCGCTCTCGGTGTGGGGTACGCTGCTCGGCCTTATCGGCATGATCATAGCGCTGCCGCTCACTACACTTCTGCTGGCTTACTATCAGGAGTTTGTGATCAATCGTCCGGATAATACTGCCGCCGACCGCAAGGCGGGTCAGGACGCTCTCAATGATATCTCGGGTGACTGAGGAGGGATGCACTTTTGATATTTTGTTGTGCATAAACGCTTGCGATAGAGCCGAGATGTAGTATCTTAGCGCTCTATGACTGATGCGTGGCTTTCATACTCATTCTCGCTGACGTGGCTTTACTGGCTGCTTACGATCGCTTACCTCATCACTGTGGTGAGTATAGTGGGCGTGGTGCTGTCGGAAAACCGCAATCCGGTGAAGTCGCTCGCCTGGGTGGCGGTGCTTCTGATGTTTCCGGTGGGGGGGCTCGTGCTCTACATCTTCTTCGGGCGCAGCATCAAGAACAAGCGTATGATCTCGCGACGCAATCGCCGGCGACTGCGTGAGACCTCCCGTCCTAAGGTGCCGGAATCCGACTTGCGATATCTGGCTCCCGATATGCGTCAGCTCGTGGAGCTGGGGCGATCGACTGTGGGGGCGGCCTATTTGGGGGGTAATGATATCGAGGTATATAACGACGGTGCGGAGAAATTTGAGGCTCTGCTGCGCGATATCCGTCAGGCTCAGCGCTATATCCATCTGCAATACTACATATTCGAGGACGACGAGCTTGGACGCCGGATAGCTGATGCGCTTATCGAGCGTGCTTCGAGGGGGGTGACGGTGCGTGTGATCTATGATCATATCGGCAGCTACGGTGTGACGGGTAAGTTTTTCAAATATCTTCGTGCCAACGGGGTGGAGGCTTATCCCTTCTTCCGGGTGGCTTTTCCGCCTTTTGCTACACGTATCAACTGGCGCAATCACCGCAAGATGGTGATAATCGACGGTAAGATAGGATATATCGGCGGTATGAATGTGGCGCAGCGGTATATCGACGGTGGAACATTTGATAAATGGCGCGACTGCCATTTGCGTATTACCGGTCCGGGTGTGGCTGCGCTTCACTATAGTTTCGGTGTTGACTGGTCGTTTATGGGTCGACCGCTTTTCAGCGAGACGGTAAATGCGGATGTAAGTACTGATCCCGGGGCTGCGGGTGTGCAGCTGCTTACGTCGGGGCCTACGAGCCAGTGGAGTGCCGTGGCGCTGCAGATGCTCAAGGCTATCGGCTTGGCGCGCAAGCGTGTGTATATCCAGACGCCCTATTTCCTCCCGACGGAGGGACTGCTGCGTACGCTTCAGGCGGCTGCTCTTGCCAAGGTGGATGTGAGGGTGATGATGCCCTATCGCAGTGATTCGCGCATACTTACTTATGCTTCATATAGTTATATAATGGAGTGCGTGCGTGCAGGTATCAAGATATATCTCTACAAGGGCGGTATGCTCCACTCAAAGACGATGATTATCGACGATGGCCTGTCGGCTATCGGTTCGGCTAATATCGACTTCCGTAGCTTCGAACATAATTTCGAGTCGACGATGTTTATCTACTCGCGATCGGTCAATGGCCGTCTGGCACAACTTTTCGAGGTCGACGAGCGGGAGTGTGAGCGGGTGGTTGAGGCAGCGTGGCGCAATCGCTCCAAGGTGCAGAAGGCGAAGGAGTCGATGACGCGCCTACTCAGTCCGATACTCTAAGAATGCACGATGCACGATGCACAATGCACGATTGATTTGCGTAAGGGCGGAAGATTTGAAAATCTTCCCTACAAGGTGTGAAGGGCCGGAGCCGTTAGCGGGTGAGGGCGCGGTGCATGGCTGCGGCGGCGCGGCGGCCGTCGCCCATGGCGAGGATCACGGTGGCTCCGCCACGCACGATGTCGCCACCGGCGTAGATGTCGGGGATGGATGACCGTAGGCTGTCGTCGTCGACGGTGATGGTGCCGCGGCGGCTTACTTCCAGTCCGTCGATAGCGTTGGGGATTAGCGGGTTGGGCGATACGCCTACGCTGACGATTACTTCGTCGACGGGTATCTCGTCGATGGCGCCTTCGACGGGTACGGGGGAGCGTCGGCCTGACGCATCAGGCTCTCCGAGCTCCATTCGCTGCACTCGCATGGCGCGCACGCGGCCCTGCTCGTCGGTAAGGTATTCCACGGGGTTGTGGAGGGTGAGGAAGGTGACGCCTTCCTGGCGCGCGTGCTTGATCTCCTCGGCGCGTGCGGGCATCTCTTCCTCGCTGCGGCGGTAGACGAGCAGCACTTCTTCGGCTCCCATGCGGCGTGCGGTGCGCACGGAGTCCATGGCGGTGTTGCCGCCGCCGATCACGGCTACGCGGTGGCCGCGATCCACCGGGGTGTCGTAGCCGGGACGACCTGCGCCCATGAGGTTGATGCGGGTGAGGTATTCGTTGCTCGACATAACACCGGCGGCGTTCTCGCCGGGGATGCCCATGAAGCGGGGAAGTCCGGCTCCGGAGGCTACGAAGAGGCCTACGAATCCTTGGGCTTTGAGGTCGGCATAGCTTAGGGTCTTGCCGATAACACAGTCTTTTACAAATTCTACGCCTATGGAGCGGAGGTAGTCGATCTCGCGGTCGACTACGGTGTTGGGGAGGCGGAATTCGGGGATGCCGTATTTGAGCACGCCGCCGATCTCGTGGAGTGCTTCAAACACTGTGACGCGGTAGCCGCGCAGAGCCATGTCGCCGGCAAATGACAGTCCGGCGGGTCCGCTACCGGCTACGGCGATGCGCGGGGCATCGGCGGCTACGGCTGCTGATGATCCTTCGGGACGGGCGCCATTGTCGGCGGCGAATCGCTCGAGGTAGCCGATGGCTACTGGTTTGCGTCCCATCTTATTATATATGCATCGGCTCTCGCACTGGCGCTCCTGCGGACATACGCGGCCGCAGACGGCCGGGAGTGCGGAGGTGAGGCGTAGCACTGAGGCAGCGCCGTCGGTGTCGCCGATCTGTATCCGCTTGATGAATCCTGGTATGTCGATGCTGACGGGGCAGCCTTGCATACAGGTGGGTGTGGGGCAGTCCATGCAGCGTGTGGCTTCTTCGACGGCTTGCTCGCGAGTGAGGCCGCAGTTTACCTCTTCGTTGCAAGTGATGCGGTAGGCCGGATCGAGCTCGGGCATCTCTACGCGTCCGATAGCTGAACGCTGCTTGGCTGTGAGGGCGTCGCGCAGTTCGCGGCGCCATGCGTCGTCGCGGCCCGGTGATTTGGGTGTGGTGTCTGTATTCATATTGCTGAGAGGCTTAGTAAGCGCGCAGGCGCATGATGAGTTGATCGAAGTCGACCTGATGAGCGTCGAACTCGGGGCCGTCGATGCACACGAATCGTGTGCGGCCGCCGACGGATACGCGGCAAGCGCCGCACATACCTGTGCCGTCGACCATTATGGCGTTGAGCGAGCACATTGTGGGTATTTCATATTGCTTGGTGAGCAGGGCTACGAATTTCATCATGATGGCTGGACCGATGGTGACGACTTCGTGTACGGGTTCGCGGGTGATGATTTCTTCTACGCCGGCGGTGACGAGGCCTTTGCGGCCATAGGAGCCGTCGTCGGTCATGATCACGACCTCGTCGCTGTAGCGTCGCACCTGGTCTTCGAGTATGATGAGGTCTTTGGTGCGGGCTGCGAGCACGGAGATCACGCGATTGCCCTTCTCTTTCATAGCCTTGATGATGGGGAGCAGGGGAGCTACGCCAACGCCGCCACCGCAACAGACCACGGTGCCGCGCTTCTCAATCTTGGTGGGCTGTCCGAGCGGACCCACTACATCGGTGAAGCACTGACCCGGCTCGAGGGCGCAAATCTTTTCGGTGGAGACGCCTACGTTCTGCACCACAAGCATTATGGTGCCGGCTTCGGGATCGGCGTCGGCGATGGTGAGGGGTATGCGTTCGCCTCCTTCGCCTACGCGCACTATTACGAAATGGCCCGGGCGGCGCGACCGTGCGATCATCGGGGCTTTGACGATGAGGCAAACTACGCGCTCGGAGAACCGGGACTTGGCTATGATTTCAAACATACGGCTGAATGATGATGATTGGGCATGATTGCCGAGTGCAAAGATAAAAAAAGATACCGAATTGATCCGCCTTTACTTAATATATTGATAGGAACTGATGTCCCGTGATAGCCAGGGGTAAGAGCAAAAAAAATTGATTGTCTCCCGACAATCAACCTTAGTTAACCTTAAATCTAATACCATGAAAAACACAATGCAAATTTAGATACTTCTTGCGGTGTCGCCAAATATTATACCGGGAAAATTTATGTGTTTAACATAGTTTTACATAAAATTGCTGTTGAAAGGTGTGCGAAAGCTATAATTTGTCAGTGAACAGAGGGGAATAGTTGCAATTTGCTATTGGGTGGTAAGGCATATAGTGTATGATGGTATGTGGCTTCGTTAACATACGTTGACATATTCTGCCTGTCATGCCCGTAGCACCGGAAATTGCCGGAAAATCGATTTGTAGGCAGAAAGTATGGAAGTTTGAAAAAAATTATCTATTTTTGAAGGCTTATACAAATTCTCTTGGCGCCCCGCAGTGGTCGCCCCAATGCACCAATACCTAAATTTCTTACAATGGAAATGCTTGACAATGACACTGATCTGAAGAATCAGGATTACGCCCCCGCCGCATCTGCTGATGATGCCGCTCAAACCGTTAGCACCGAATCTGCCGCCACAGACACTCTCGATGAGATCGATACCGTAGGGGTAGTGGCTGAAGATGAACCGCAGTCGGAAACCGAACTTCCGGCATCGAAAGCCGATCTTATCGAAAAGATGAAGGCTACACTCGAAGCCGACAAGGAGTTTGCCGCCGATCTGCTCAATCGCTTCAAGCAGCAATATTACCTGCTTCACAATCTGGAGTTGCGCCGTCAGCTCGACGAATATGTAGCCGCCGGTAATGAGGCCGAGACGTTTACCCCCGCGCCTGATGCCGATGAGGAGCAATTTCGCTCGCTGCTCGCCGCTCTCAAAGAGAAGAAGGCTGAACTGCGTATGCGTATCGAGGCCCGCCAGCTGGCCAATCTGGAGCAGAAACGTGCCGTCATTGCCGAGCTCAATGCCATGAGCGCCGACACAGACAATGTGAACCGTCACTATCCGCAGGCTAAGGAACTGCAGAATCAGTTCAAGGCCATCGGTGAAGTGCCTCAGCAATATGCCACTGAAATATGGAAAGCATATCAGGAGGCTATCGAGCTCTTCTACGACCAGTGGAAGGTGAACAAGGAGCTCCGAGACTATGACTTCAAGAAGAATCTTAGTGAGAAGCAGCTTCTGCTTGAGGCAGCCCGTCAGCTTGCTGACGAGCCGGACGTAGTGCTTGCCTTCAAGCGTCTGCAGGATCTCCACGACAAGTGGCGCGAGGCAGGCCCCGTGGCCAAGGAATACCGCGAGCAGATATGGGCTGAGTTTAAGGATGCTTCGGCCGTAGTCAATAAGAAATATCAGGCTTACTTCGAGGACCGCAAGAAGCAGGAACAGGAGAATGAGGCTGCCAAGACGGCTCTTTGCGAGCGCATCGAGGCGATTGATCTCGGTGAACTCAAGGGCTACGGTTCATGGAACAACGCCACTGCCCGTATCATCGAGGCTCAGGAGGAGTGGAAAAAGCTCGGATATGCTTCGCGCAAGAACAATAATGCTTTATTTGCCCGCTTCCGCGCGGCCTGCGATGCTTTCTTCGCCGCCAAGGCTGCCTTCTTCGCCGAGACGAAGGAGACACAGCAGGCTAATCTCGAGGCCAAGACGCGACTCTGCGAGCAGGCTGAGGAACTGATGGAGTCGACTCAGTGGAAGGCTACATCCGACAAGCTCATCAAACTGCAGAAGGAGTGGCGCACTATTGGTGCCGTACCCAAGCGCCAGAGCGATGCTATCTGGAATCGTTTCCTCGCTGCCTGCGATACCTTCTTCAACCGTAAGAAGGAGGTTACGAGCGGTGTGCGCAAAGCTGAGCACGCCAATCTCGAGGCTAAAAAGGAGATTGTGGCTGAACTTACGGCCCTTCAGGCCGACACCGATACCGAACGCGCCGATGCTATAGTCAAACTCTATGAGCTGCGTGCTCGTTGGCAGCAGACAGGCCATGTGCCTTATGCCGAAAAGGATAAGCTTCATAATGAGTACCGTGAGATCGTAGGTCGTCTGTTTGAGAAATACGACGTGCGGGAGACCCGCAGCCGCCGGGCATCATTCGAGGCTGCCATTCAGGCCGAGAGCGGCGACCGCTCCAAGATATCGCGTGAACGCGACCGCCTGATGCGCGCCTATGAGGCCAAGAAGTCGGAACTCAAGACGTATCAGAACAACCTCGGCTTCCTGAGCTCCAAGTCGAAATCTGGCGAATCGATGCTGCGTACCCTTCAGGGTAATATACGCCGTCTGGAGTCGGATATCGCCGAGATCGAACAGAAGATCCAGTACATAGATTCGCAAATGCAGTAGTCTGTATCGCTCCGGTACACCCTACATTGTTATTATATGACAAGTATAAACCAACGAGGACGATACGGACAGTACATCCAGGTGATACTGACGCTGTCGGACTTTCTTATCATCAACATCGCCTATGCCATTACGGCGAAGCTGGCTCCATCGTTCGTGCTCGAAAATGCGCGAATGGTGTGGCTTATGGCCAACATAGCCTATTTGCCGGCGGCTTATCTGCTGCGCCACACCCAGACGTCGCGCTCAATAGCGATGGAGCATGTGGTGTCGGCGTCGATCAAGGCGCTGCTGCTCCACGCGCCGGTGTTTATATGCGGGTTGTATTTTCTGGAGATCGGCAGTATATCATGGACAGCGATGGCGCTTTTCTACGGGCTACTGGTGATAATGCTTCCGCTGTGGTGGGTGCTTTCCCGACTGATAATAAAATACTTCCGTCGGCGTGGCCGCAACTATAGCCGCATCGTGATAGTGGGGTCGAATCCTACTACCCGGCGCCTGTGTGAGATAATCGGTTCCGACCTCGGGTTCGGGTATGCGATCTGCGGCGTGTTCGATGATTCGCCTACCGACGACATTGCCCCCGATCTGTATCGCGGCACAATATCTGACCTGAAGGCCTATATAAAGGAGCATAAGATTGACGAGGTGTACTGCACACTCGACGCTTCACTTCAGGAAGAACGCGCCGAAGTGATACGCATAGCTGAGGATTGCGTGGCGCAGGTGTATATCGTGCCGCAACTCGTGAGTTTGTTGCCACGCAACTACGAGATGTTTGCCATCGGTTCGATGCCTGTGCTCGGGGTGTTGCGTCAGCCTCTGGCAGGAGCGAGCAATCGTGTGGCTAAGCGAGTTTTCGACATAGCTGTGTCGTCGCTCGTACTTCTTTTCTTCCCTCTCGTACTCATACCGGTGGGTATCGCCATAAAGATAAGCTCACCCGGCCCGATATTCTTCCGACAGGAACGCACGGGCTATCGTGGACGCACATTCAAGTGCTTCAAATTCCGCACGATGGTGGTCAATGAAGAGGCGGATAAGACGCAGACGACCAAAAATGACTCACGCAAGACTCGTGTTGGCGAATTTCTTCGCCACAGTTCTATAGATGAACTGCCACAGTTTATCAATGTGTTTATCGGCGATATGTCGGTGGTGGGACCGCGTCCGCACATGCTTGCGCATACCGAGCAATATGCCAAGCTTATCCAGAAATATATGGTTCGCCACTATATCAAGCCCGGCATCACCGGTTGGGCTCAGATCAACGGCCTGCGCGGTCAGACCGAGGAGCTTTGGCAGATGGAACAACGTGTGGAGCACGACGTGTGGTATATCGAAAACTGGAATATCTGGCTCGACATCAAGATAATGTTTCGCACAGTGTATAATGCGGTGCGCGGCGAGGAGAATGCGTTTTGAGGCATCAGCCGGAAAATAAAAACGCCGCTCCATCGGGGCGGCCACAACACTCAGCTAAAGGAAATCCGGCTGTCTCACGACAGCCGGTGTTTTCTTTAACCTTAAATCTAATACCATGAAAAAAACACAATGCAAATAGTAATTATACTAAGAGAACACAGGAATATGGATAAAAGTTAGCGTCGTAATGAATTTTTAACATAAATTAAGCCAATCCAACCGCTCACTTTTCCTAACTTTACACTCGTAAAGCCGCACAGGCTCAAATGTTTCACCAAAAAATCACGTTTCACCCGACAAATCAAACAACCAATTAATATCATATGAGCACAAGAATACTTGTTATAGACGACGAAGAAGCCCTGTGTGAGATTCTGAAATTCAATCTACAGCGCGAAGGCTATCAGGTCGATACTGCCTATAGTGCCGAAAGCGCTCTCGAGATGGATCTTACCCCCTACTCGCTGTTTATAGTCGACATCATGATGGAGCGCCTGAGCGGCTTCGATTTCGCCAAGCGTGTGCGCAATATGGCTCCCGTGGAGGAGACACCCATCATATTCTGTTCGGCACTCAACGGCGAGGATGATACGGTGACGGGTCTCAACATCGGCGCCGACGACTATATCACCAAGCCTTTCGTGGTATCAGAGGTACTCGCCCGTGTGCGCGCAGTGTTGCGTCGCAGCCAGGCACATCGTCAGGAGGAGAATCCTTCGCGTCAGGGTATCTATGAGAGTGACATCATATTTCAGGGTCTGCGTATTGACCGCAACGATAAGCTCGCCCTCCTTGACGGCGAGGATATGGGTCTTACCCGTACGGAATTCGATATTTTGCTCTTCTTCCTCACCCACCGCAACCGCATCTACTCGCGTGAGGAGATCATCAAGCAAGTATGGGACAATGATGTGGTTGTGACCAACCGCACTATCGACACCAATATAGCACGTCTGCGTAAGAAGATTGGCCCTTATGGAAATAATATCGTGACCCGACTGGGTTTCGGATATGGCTTTAAAGAAACGGTATAGTAGCTTCCTGTGGCGCATGCTTGTGCCGATAGTGGTGATGCTTTGGTGCATCATCGCATTTCTCATGTGGCAGCAATACGACCATGAGAAGAAGTATCGGCGTGAGATGATCGAAAGTCATCTCAACGTGATGTCGTCGTCCGTGCTCAAAGCCCATCAGCAGGGCTATGACAATGAGGAGATGGAGGAATTCCTCAAGTCCCTCGCTCTCTTCTTCGAGGACTCGCGATATGAAGGTGTGCGCATGACCCTCTATACCGAAAAGGAATGGAACAATAATGAGGCTCCCGAGCTTTTCCTCGGTAAACTCATCGATCGCGCCACTATCAACAACGCCATGCGCAAGCTCCCCATCGGAGCCGACTTTGTGTGGCTCGACGACGATACCTACTTCGGATATACGAAAGCTACCGATATGTCCGATCCGCTGCGCATATTCATCATGCTGGACCTCAACCGTGTGCTGCTTAAGTCGCTGCGTGTGGCTGATGCCGGATTCTGGACTGTGCTTATATTGCTGCTCCTCATCACCACCGGCGTTACATACTTCCTCGTAGCTCGGATAGCATCGGCTATTCGCCTGCTGCGCGACTTTGCACTACGCGCTTCGTCGGGCAACGGTCAAGTTGACATATCGCAATTCCCACACAATGAATTAGGTGATATATCGCGTGAGATCGTGAAACTCTATCGTGAACGCGGCGATTCGCTTAATAAGAGCCGTCGTGAACATGATGTGGCCGTACATGCCATCGAGGAGAAGGCACGCATCAAGCGCCAGCTTACCAATAATATAAATCACGAAATCAAGACTCCGGTAGGTGTAATCAAGGGTTATCTCGACACCGTTATCAGTTCGCCGGAGATGGACGAGGCCACTCGCTCGTACTTCCTCAAGCGCGCTTCCGACAATGTGGATCGTCTCTGCAACCTTCTCAACGATGTGTCGACTATGACCCGTCTTGAGGACGGTAGTGGCAATATCCCGATGCGCGCCGTCGATTTCCACGATCTGGTCTATAACGTGCAGAACGACTTTGAATCGAGTCAGATGAATAATTCGATGACTTTTGAGTACGAGATACCGCTTGACTGCGAAGTGCTCGGCAACGAGGGCTTGCTTTCGGGTGCTATAACCAATCTGGCCAAGAATGCCGTGCTTCACTCTCAAGGTACGGAGATGGGCATACGCCTTATCGCCGAGTCGGAGCAGTTCTATACATTTGCGTTCTGGGACAATGGTCATGGCGTGGATCCGGCCAACATACCTCACCTCTTCGACCGCTTCTTCCGCGTGGACAGCGGACGTTCGCGCAAGACCGGCGGCACAGGTCTCGGCCTGCCTATCGTGAAAAATACAATCGAAGCAATGGGTGGTGTGCTGTCAGCTCACAACCGCAGCAATGGCGGTCTGGAGTTCGTATTCACGCTGAAAAAGTACAAAAACGTTAAATTGTCCTAAAAAACGAGGTGCGTACACCTTTGTGTTTGCATTGTAACTACATCGTCACAGCATAGTGCAATCTATCGCTTAACTTTGTCGTTGTAATAATAAAGCCTCGTTTAGGTAGTAAACCAGATAGATCATATCATAAAATATCTATACCAATCGAAATTTTTGCAGAATAGTAATTAGGAGACATTTTTTGATGAAACATAGATAAGGGTTGTCGGAGAGACAACCCTTATCGCTTTTATATATTGTACTTTATCCGGAATGGAGAACTTTCGTATCAGAAGGAGAACATACACATGGCACCCATACGGTAGCTGGTGTGTTTGTCGCCGGAGAAGTCGAGGCGGTGGCCGAGGCAGAATTCCAGACCGGTGGTGAGGCGTGGTGTTATGAGCCAGAATAGGTTGGCAGCGCCGAGCAGTCCGGTCTTATAGGTGTCGGGGGATACGGTATGCGAGGGGGCGAACCGTGTCTGGCTACCGATGAGGGTCATGAAAAGATTGGGCTTGAAGTTGTACTGGAGACCGGCACACCATCCCCACGATGCGGGAGCATACATCTGTCCGGCGTCGGGCGACACGCTGATAAGGTCGTAATTGCCCAGCTGGAGGTCACCACCCATAGAGCCGTAGCCGTGGCCGTAGTTGGCAGTGAGATATGTGGTGAGGTGAGATGTGGGGTGACACACGGCGCTGAGCTGTAATCCCCACCCTACTACGTTGTGGTTGGTCTTGGTGAGCAGATTGCGGTATGGGAGGGTGCGTACCATTCCCGACAGACGCACATGCTGGCTCTCGCTCCACTGATATTGGGCGAAGGCAGCAAAGTCGGGGAGGTAGTCGCGCACTTTGGCGTTGTTGGCGTTGTCTACGTCGGCTGCTGTCGAAGGCAGCTCGGCCGACACGGCCACTACCCAACGGTCTTTGATCGTAGGCATATAGCGCACGAGCACAGAGGTAGGCCCTACCTTGTTGTTGGGTCCGGCTGCGTCGACCATAGCCGGCTCGGCAGCGGGATCGGCAAAAGTTGAGGTGGCGTAGCCGACTGTAAAGTCGCGCACCATAGCATACGCTTTCTTAAGTTTCAGGTCGCGTCCCTGGTAGCCGGTGAAGTCGGTCTCGACATAGAGCTGATATTCGCCGATCACATCATTCTGTCCGATTAGTCGCACGAAGAAGCAAGTACCCGAGGGCGTGGCGTTGAGGCTACGGCGACTGGTGGGATCGGCGGTCATCGGGAGGAGCATCGGCGAGAAGCCGGCGTTATTGGGCGAACCGCCCCAGTCGTAGTAGGCACGCATTCTCACCGCACCACCGATTCCGAGCGACAGGCCGGCATTCTTGCTCATAAGCATGAAGTAGGGGGCGGCAGGATCGAGAAAGTGCTGAAACTGATCGTAGAAGAATTTGCTCACCACACGACGCATCGAATCAATATCGCGACGCTGCTCAAGCGAATCGCCCTTGCTGTCGAGATACACGAGTTTGTGGCTCTCGATAGCCGCACGGGTCTGTTGGTCGATAAGGTCTTCGGCAGAAGCGCCTATAGCTGTGGCAATCAGCAGCGAAAGAGATGTGAAAGTTCTTAAGATTGACATAATGCACATGAATAAATAGTTGATATATGCTATAACAACACCAAATCGATACGAAGTGTTTTATGCCGGTACATCCGTTTGTGGCGGATTATGCGTATATTTGCACTCATTATATAAAATATAGAGTACAGCTATGACGTCGGAAACCGAGCCCGCAAGAGGGCTGACAACGCAGGAGGCTGCGGAGAGCCGCCAGCGATATGGAGTTAATGTATTGAAGGAACCGGAGCATACGCCACGGTGGAAAGAATTTCTCCTGAAGTTTTCCGATCCGCTTATCCTTATACTGCTTGTGGCCGGCGCTCTGTCGGTGGGAATCGCCTTCTACGAATATTTCGGCCTCGGGCAGGGTTGGACTGTATTTTTTGAGCCAATCGGAATCTTTGTGGCGATATTGCTCGCCACTGGTCTCGCCTTTATCTTCGAGCAGAAGGCCAACAAAGCATTCGCCATACTCAACCGCGTGAACGACGATGAGCCCGTGGAGGTGATGCGCGATGGAGCCGTGACCACGATTCCGCGTCGCGACGTAGTGGTGGGAGATATTGTGTATCTCACCCAGGGCTGTGAGATTCCTGCCGACGGGAAGCTGATAGAGGCGGTGACTCTGAGCGTCGACGAGTCGTCGCTCACCGGAGAACCACTCTGCCACAAGACCACCGATCCGGCCCAATTCGATCCGGATGCCACTTATCCCTCCGACGCCGTGATGCGTGGTACCAAAGTGATGGACGGCCATGGCATAATGCGTGTCACTCTCGTGGGAGATGCTACGGAGATGGGCAAGGTGTTTGAGCAGGCGCGTATCGACGACACTGTGAAGACGCCGCTCAACGAGCAGCTCGATGACCTGGCAAAACTGATTTCCAACGCAAGCTATATCTGCGGAGCTCTGATTATCGCAGCTCAGCTCGTACAATATCTCGGCTGGGGTCACTGGCAGTCGTGGATGATCATATTGCCCATCGCCATATTCTTCCGAATCGTGATGAAGAAGTTCCCATCTTGGGGTAAAGTAGCGTGTGTGATTACGATAGCGATAGCCTTCGCCGTATTTATCGCTATGGTGGCAGGTGCGTTTGTGATGCTCAATCCCGGCGCAGTACCCGAGGCTTGGTCGGGACTTTTGAGCCATACGCTGCAGACTCTGATGGTGGCCGTGACCCTCATCGTGGTATCGGTGCCCGAAGGACTGCCGATGGCCGTGACCCTGTCACTGGCATTCTCTATGAGCCGTATGCTCAAGGCCAACAATCTTGTGCGCAAGCTCCACGCCTGCGAGACGATGGGGGCCGCCACGGTGATATGCACCGACAAGACCGGTACTCTCACCTGCAATCAGATGCGGGTAGAGCAGGTGCGATGGTTCGGCGATCTGCCGGAAGATATCATCCGCGAGGGTATAGCCGTGAACACCACCGCGCAGCTCGATCTGTCGGGCGACCGCGTGCAGGTGATCGGCAATCCTACCGAAGGCGCTCTGCTGCTCTGGCTTCGCGACTCCGGGTACGATTACAATGATCTGCGCGCCGGGGCCGCGACCATTGACGAACTTCCGTTCAATACCGAACGTAAGTATATGGCTACGTTGGTGGATTCAGCATCCGGCAGTCGGATACTCTATGTGAAGGGCGCACCGGAAATCGTATTCGACTTATGCACCTCTGAGACGATGGGTCGCTCCGATCTCGACACCCTCCTGCTCGAATATCAGAGCCGCGCCATGCGCACGCTTGGCTTCGCCTACAAGATTATCGCTCCCGACGAGCGACCGATAGCCGACGGTGCTTTGTGCTGCGACGGACTTGAGTTTATAGGTGTTGCAGCTATATCCGATCCGGTCAGGGATGATGTGCCGGCGGCTGTAAAAGAGGTGACAGAGGCAGGGATAAAAGTGAAAATCGTGACAGGCGATACTCCCGGCACAGCCAAAGAGATCGGACGCCGCATAGGTCTGTGGACCGACGGCACTGATTCCGACGCCAATATCATCACCGGTACGGAGTTTGCGGCGATGTCCGATGCCGAACTGATCGAACGTGTCGACTCTCTTAAAATCATATCCCGAGCCCGCCCGATGGATAAGAAACGCCTGGTAGAAGCGCTGCAGAAGCGAGGCGAAGTCGTAGCCGTGACGGGCGACGGCACAAATGATGCTCCTGCTCTGAAGGCGGCTCAGGTAGGTCTGTCGATGGGCGACGGTACATCCGTGGCTAAAGAAGCGTCTGATATCACTATTATCGACAACTCATTCTCTTCGATTGGACGTGCTGTGATGTGGGGCCGGTCGCTCTACAAGAATATCCGCCGCTTCCTTCTCTTCCAGCTCACTGTCAATGTGGCCGCTTCACTCCTTGTGGTATGCGGATCTTTTATGGCTGCCGAGTCGCCGCTCACCGTCACCCAGATGCTGTGGGTCAACCTGATTATGGATACTTTCGGCGCAATGGCGCTTTCGTCGCTTCCTCCATCGGCATCGGTAATGCGCGATAAGCCGCGCAACCGCTTCGCTTCGATCCTGTCCGGGCCGATGCTCCGCGAAATGTTTGGCGTAGGCATCTTCTTCTTTGTGATCACGCTCGGTTTCTACTGGCTTTTCACTCATGCCGATGTCACGTCCATACCCCAGATGCTTCATGCACGAATCGGCGCCCTCTCGCCCATGACCGGCTATGAAGCCACACTGCTCTTCTCGATATTCGTATGGACTCACTTTTGGTACATGTTTGATGCCCGCTGCTTCGACACCCACCGGAGCGTGTTCAGAGTGAAGATGAGTGGAGCTTTTTGGACCATAGTGCTGATAATCGTGGTCGGACAACTCTTCATTACCGAAGTGGCCTACACCTTCTTCAATGTGGAGCCGATGCTTCACACACTCTCCTGGAGCTTCAATCCCTCCGGAGCTATGGATCTGCTGATCATAGTGGTCGCCTCATCAGCCGTAATCTGGGTACGCGAGCTCTGGCACCTCCTCCACAGATAATATATACTACAAAACAATAGTCATCATAGTCCGGCTACTAACTGTGAGCCCGTCATTATTTCCATTTTGGAGAATGCGAAGAGTTTCTTGCCAAGATCTTTCAGCGAAGCTCCGATATGATATACATCTTCGTCAATTATCAGAAAACGATCGTGGGCTTTTGTGTATTTGTGGAGTGTTACACCCGGGTACTGCTCATTGTGTTTCTCTACATCCAATTGAAGCTGTTTTGATACGTAATACACCAGGATGCCGTTTTGACAATTGTACAAGCACTGAATCATCAATGTAATTATCAATAACTATAATCCTGGTTTTAGCTTGCCGGATAAGATCGGCTATAATTATATAGGCGTCAAAGATTTGTCCATTAAATAAAATACCTTCCTTCGGTTGCAGAGACGACCGTACAAAGAAGTCTACTTTTCCATCCAGTTCGCGAAAATGTTGGTCATATTCAGAAAATCTCCTGTCTATTTTATCCTCAATCTGCATCATACGGTAATTTACTGAGTATCCACGCAGCAAATATTCCTTCAATACGTTATTTGCCCATTGCCGAAATCTAATACCCCGAATGGTATTTACTCTGTATCCTACTGAGATAATAACGTCAAGATTAAAGAACTCGAGTATACGGGTGACACTCCTATTCCCCTCCTGCCGAACTGTTCGGAATTTCCGAACAGTTGCTTCTTTGTCTAATTCACCGGACTCAAATATACGTTTTAAATGTTCGCTGATATTCGCTTTGCTTGAGTTGAACAATTCAACTATCTGAGCTTGTGTCAGCCACACTGATTCATCCTCAACCCTTACGTCAAGAGCAAGAGTGTGATCCGGCTGATAGAGTACTATTTCATTTGTTTTACTCTCTTTCATATCGCAAAATTACCCATCAATTATGATATGCTGTCAACTGCTTTCTATTCACACCAAATTCATTGTACTCATTAATTGATCATGAGCCGAGCGACTGCATGGCTACGAGGCGCGTGTAGAAGCCATTGAGCTTCATAAGCTCGTCGTGAGTGCCGCGCTCCACGATGCGACCTTCGTGCATCACGCATATCATCGATGCGTTTTTGATCGTGGAGAGACGATGGGCGATGACGAGGGTGGTACGGTTTTGCATAAGTCGTTCAAGAGCCTGCTGTACGAGATGTTCGCTTTCGGAATCGAGGGCAGATGTGGCTTCGTCGAGTATCAGGATGGGAGGATTCTTGAGTATGGCACGCGCTATGGAGATACGCTGACGCTGACCGCCAGACAATCGGCAACCACGATCGCCGATATTGGTCTGATACCCCAGCTCGGAGGCCATGATGAAGTCGTGGGCATTGGCTATGCGCGCTGCCTGCTCCACCTGCTCAAGTGTCGCGTCCTGCACTCCGAAGGTGATATTGTTGTAAAATGTATCGTTAAATAGGATCGCTTCCTGATTGACGTTGCCCATATATGAGCGCAGATCATGGACACGCATATCGCGTATGTCGATACCATCGATGGTGATGGAGCCGGAATCGATGTCGTAGAAGCGGGGCAGAAGGTCGGCCACGGTAGATTTGCCACTACCGCTCTGCCCTACGAGCGCCACTGTCTGGCCGGGCTCGATGACTATGTTGATATCTCGTGCCACTGGCTGATCAGTCACATAGCTGAAGTTGACGTCGCGATATTCTACACGTCCCTTAAACTCCTTGATCTCTCGGGGCGATTCGGGATCGGTGATCGGGTTGCGGGCCTGCAGTATCTTGTCGACGCGCTCAAGCGAGGCAAGACCCTTCTGCACGGCATACATGGCGCGCGAGATATTTTTGGCCGGATTGATCATGCTGTAGAAGATCACAAGGAAGTAGATGAATGCCGGAGCATTGATGGTGGTGTTGCCGCTGAGTATCAGTGTGCCGCCAAACCATAGCACTATGGCTATGGTGAGAGTGCCGAGAAATTCGCTCATTGGGTGGGCAAGCGACTGGCGACGAGCCACCTTGGCTGTAAGGCGGTAGAAAGCCTGGGTACCGCGGTGAAAACGGCTCTCCACCTTCTCCTCGGCATTGAAGGCCTTGATGATACGCAGACCACCGATGGTCTCTTCGATATTGCTCATGATTGAGCCCCATTGCTGCTGTGCCTCAAGCGAGGTACGCTTAAGGTGCTTGCCTATGCGCCCCATGGCGAAGCCGGCGATAGGGAGCAGCACGAGCACAAACAGCGTGAGCTGCCAACTCACCACGATCATCATGCCGAGGCAGGCGAGAATCATCACGGGATCCTGGAAGAGCATATCGATCGACGACATGATGGAAGTCTCGATCTCCTGCACATCGCCGCTCATCCGAGCCATCACGTCGCCCTTGCGCTCATTGGAGAAGAAGCCCATGGGGAGGCGCACCACCTTGTCATACATCTGATTGCGAAGATCGCGCACTATACCGCAGCGCATCGGTATGAGGAAGTAAGAACTAAGGTAGGCCGAACCGGTCTTCAGCGCTGTCATCACCACGAGTACGGCGCCGAGCAGGGCGAGCGTCACCGACTGGCCCCATTCGGTTATTGCCAGTTGGGTATAATAGTAGAAGTTGTTGACGGCCACATCTTTGAGCGAGCCATCGTTGAGCGACATATAGCTGTAGGTAGGCACATCCATCTGGAAGAGCATTTCCAGAATCGGTGCTATCATTGCAAAAGAGAAGAGGGTGAGCAGCGCGGCCAGTACATTGAAGAAGATGCCGAGTATGAGGTCGCGTTTATATCGGGGGGCGAAGCGTCGGAGCAGTTGCCAAAGTTGATGCATAGCGTAATTGAGCTAAAAATGATTGGTAAAGGAGAATTGTACAGGTGCAAAATTAGCAAAAATCGGCGGGATAGGGAAAATTTGCTTAACTTTGGGGCATGAACTACTTCCTATCGGCCGGCGAGGCTTCGGGCGACCTCCATGCCGCGGCCTTGATCAAGGCCATAAAAGAGCTCGATGCGGATGCGCGTTTCACCTTTCTCGGAGGCGACCTTATGGCCGCCGAGGCCGGTCGTGAGCCGGTGGTCGACTACCGGCTCATGGCTTATATGGGTTTCAGCGAGGTGCTTCGTCATCTTCCCGACATCTTCGCCAATCTTCGCACGGCAAAATCCGCAATCGACAGTTCCAACGCAGATTGCCTGATCCTTGTCGACTATCCGAGCTTTAATCTAAAGCTGGCCAAGTATGCCCGCAAGCGCGGCATACCCGTATTCTACTTCATCGCTCCGAAGGTGTGGGCGTGGAAGGAGTGGCGTGTTAAAGCACTGCGCCGCAACGTATCCAAGATACTCAGCATCCTGCCCTTCGAAGTCGACTATTTCAGTCGCAAGGGCGTGGCCGTAGAGTATGTGGGGAATCCTTCGCAGGAGGAGATCGACGCTGTGGCTCGCCGACTGCGTGCCGACTCGGCAACCTTCCGCAGCCGCATGGGACTTGATGAGGGCAAGCCGCTCCTGGCTCTCGTGCCCGGAAGTCGTCGCGGCGAAATACGCAATAATCTGCCGGTGATGGATGCCGTAGCACGCCGTCATCCCGATATGCAGCCCGTGATAGCGGGAGCACCCGCTATCGAAGCTGAATATTACAGGCAATACTCCGATCTGCCCCTCGTGAGCGATGCCACCTTTGAGCTGATGGTCAATGCCGAGGCAGCTCTCGTCACCTCCGGTACGGCCACATTGGAGTGCGCGCTGGCCGGCACTCCGCAGGTGGTCTGCTATCGTGCCAATGGCAAGCGGCTGAGCTATAACATTATGAAGCATCTTATAAAGGTACCGTATGTATCTCTGCCCAACCTGATAGCAGATGAGGAGGTGATACCGGAGATGCTCGTGCATCTATGCACGGTCGACTCTGTAGATGAGCGCCTCTCCGACATTCTTCCCGGTGCTCCCGGACGTGAGCGTCAACTCGAAGGCTACGGGCGGATGCGCGCTCGCCTCGGATCGAATCATGCCGCTACTGCTGCAGCAAAAATAATTTACTCAACACTTACCCGAAAATGAATCTGCTCGACTACAATCCCTCGCCGCGTATCGAGAGCCTCGCTCGCAGGCTCAAGGATCGCGACAGCATCTCCATACTATTTATATGCCTCGGTAATATCTGCCGTAGCCCGGCTGCCGATGCCATAATGCGCGATAAGGTGGCTGATCGGCCCGATTGCCGGATAGGCGAGATCGATTCAGCAGGAATAGGTTCGTGGCATGTGGGCGATCTCCCCGACGCGCGTATGCGTGCCCACGGACGCCAGCGCGGACTGAAAGTAAACCATGTGTGCCGTCAGGTACGTGAGTCGGACTTCGACCGCTTCGATATAATAATAGGTATGGACGAGGGCAACCTCCGAAATCTACATAAACTGGCCAAGACGCGCGAGGATGATGACAAGATATATGCCATGGCTGAATTTTTCTCACCCGGCTCCCGCTGGTATGAGGTGCCCGACCCTTACTATGATGGCGATGAGGGGTTTGAGACAGTGCTCGACCTTCTCGAAGAGGGTACACAAAATATCCTCGACACGTTGGGGTAACTTTGTGGCACGAAATTTGTTAGTATATATAGAAACTAAAACGCAAATTATTAACCAAAATCAATGAATATGGAAAAAATTGAACCCGGAAAATATGTAGAGCTCGGCTACGACCTCTATCAGGTAAACCCCGACGGTACCGAGACTCTGGTACACCAGACCGATGTGAACGATCCCGAAAAACTCGTATTCGGTGTCACACCCGGTGTGATCGTACCTCTCGAAAAGGCCATCGAAGGTCTTGCCAAAGATGAGACTTTCGACGTAAGCGTTAAAGCCGACGATGCTTTCGGTCCTGTAGATCCCGAGCAGGTAGCTACCCTGCCGAAGGATGTATTCCAGGTAGATGGCAAGTTTGACACCAATGTAGTAAAGCCCGGTGCCGTATTGCCTATGATGACTGCCGACGGTTACCGTATCAACGGTGTGGTGAAGGAAGTGACCGACAATGATGTCGTGATGGACTTCAACCATCCTCTTGCCGGCAAGGATGTTCGTTTCCAAGGCAAGATTCTGCTTGTGCGCGACAGCACACCCGAAGATATCCAGCCTGTAGGTGGCTGCTGCGGATGTGATCATGATTCGTGTGGCGATTCGTGTGGCGAAGGCGGTTGCTGCGGCGACCACGAAGGTGGCTGCTGCAAGTAATCCACCTACAGCAATAGTAAAACAAAACAGTAGAGGCGATGCCCGCGGGCACCGCCTCTATTATATATGTAAAGTAATGGGGATTATACGTAGGGTTCACCAGCTACGCGGGGAGCGGGGCAGCCCTTCGATACATTATTCCAGCCCATGATGAGGAATATGAGACCTACGAGATTGCAGATACCACCGAGGAACGAAATGAAGGGAATTATGCCGAGCACTGCGCCTACGATAGCGAGGATAGCGTAAACCTTGAGCTGACCGGCACCGACCTTACCGACCTGAGGCAGAACGGCCGACTTGCTGTAGGAGTTGAAGCCAAGGAGCACCATCACAGCGGCTGCAATATTGAGCAGACCGCAGATTATAGTACCTACTACGGGGATAAAGGAGCAAATAAGTCCTACGAAGCCTACGATAACGGAGTTGCGTACCATGGCGATAGCGTCGGCATCGGGCTTGTTGGTCTGCAGAGTGATAAACTTGGAAAGCTGAAGGAAATACCATACATAAGCGCCGAGTGCTACAAGAGCAAAGAGAAGAGCTACGATGCCCATGCCCCCTCCGGTGAAAAGAGCAAACATTGACACATCGCTGTTGCCCGACAGAATAGAGGCGGCTGCACTTACTGCAGCCAGACCGATGAATACACCCATCAGGAAGGTTGCTACAATCTGAGTAACGATAGCCCAAAGTATGGACTTAGCTGTTGAATACCACTGTTGTTCCATTTTGAATTTGGTTTGGAGTTAATAAGATGAATTATTGGTTGATTTAGTTTGAAATGATATTATCATCTTGAAATCACGCTCTCTAAGTAAGAGATAATGATATTACTCGCGAATATAGTTTATATTCTGCTAATGAGCAAATAAGGCCAAGGAATTTTTGAAAGGTATAATTACTTTGGGCCCATCAATCTGATAAAGTAGCAAGATCAGCCACTGAAACGCACTGGAAATTAATTGGCAGCACGCGTGATAACTCTCTTACTTAGAGACGTATACGCTTTTGTATAGGAGTAAGTATCGGTAAGTCGATTTCTTTATCCCCCTACGTAGTTATAATCACTTAGATTATAAAAAAATGAGAATGCGTTGTGCAACGCACCCTCATTGTGAGTGATATTATCGGGATTTATCCACCTACATTGTTAAATGTCAATGTTTCGGAGTAAAAAGGACTAAAGCGGATCAAGGATGGTCACCTCCTCATCAAGCTGAAGCGATGCCATGGTGCTGTCGTCGAGTTGCTGCTCTCTGGGGGCTGCCTGGTGGATCTTGGGCTGCAACTGCTTGTTACGATCCTGATAAGCCTCGCGGAAGATTTGCTTTACGACGGCGTCGGCCGACGCTACAGAGTCGTTGATCAGCACTATGAGTGAGTCTACCGCACGAGCTTCAGGCGAATTTTCACCATAGAGCGATTGGGCTTGCCGGAGCTGAAACTGAGCCTCCGCCAGATGGTAGCCCAGTCGGCGGGCATGACCTACATCGGTGATTGCCTGCTTATCGCCTCCGCCACACGCTGCGAGGGTGAGAGTAATGAATATGGCTGCTATGATCTTTTTCATTGTGCGTCGGGCTGAGGTGCGGTGAGTTGTTCGGAGAGTTCCCTGTAGTGTGCGGCATAGGCCTGGAGGTATATTTCCTGAGCGGTTCGGTTGTCGCGATAGAGCTCAATGATTTCATCCTGGAACGCCTTCATATCGGCTTCGGCCTTCTTGTATTCTTCAGAATCCTTGCCCTTTTCAATGCCGGCGAGCTGAGTCATGATCTCCATCTCGGCGCCGAGCATACCAAGTTGTGCGGGATCGTCGGTGGGGCCGTAGGCCGATGCGAAGTCCTTGAGTTCCGGATGCTGATTCACGAGCTGAGTGTGGCGCGTATCGTAGGCGGCATTGAAGGCTTGCTGTGCTACGGAGTCTGACTGAAAGCGCTCCACGATCTTCATGGCGGCACGGTTCATAGTGGCCATGGCGCGAGTGGCGGCCACAGTGCCTTCGCCTTTCTGCTGTATGGTAAGCAGGGCTTCAATCTCAAGCTCGGCCAGACGCACACCGCACTGCTCGGCGGTGAGGGAGTCGAAGTTGAGCGAATCGGTAGTGAGGCTGTCTACCACGAGCGAATCGGCTTTGGCGCCTTCCGACGAGCCTGCGCCGGAGCATCCGGCAGCCATCCATGCAAGAAGGAGGAAGAGAGTGATGATGTTGGTCTTCATGATTGATGATGTGATTATGATTATTTATTATTGAATATTCAGATTGCCGTGAGATGAAATTTGCGGTTGACGAAGGTAAACTCTATCAGCTCCATAGCGTAGAGTCGAAGCAGGGCACCGCGCAGAGTATCGGCCGACTGGCGCACTCCGGCAGCGAGCCGCTCCGGCAGCATAGGACCGTTGGCTTCCAGTCGGGCGAGCACTTCGCGCTCGGCATCGGCGGCTCCCGAGGGAGTGGAGGAGGGATTGTAACGCGCACGCCAGCAGTCAAGCATCAGAGGCGTCACTGCTATGTTTTCGTTATGGATGCGGAAGTAGGCCTGGCGTGAGCCGTCGGCCTCTATACACATCACCCCCTTTTCGGGAGAGGGGGCTACCTCGGCGCTCACCACTATGGCGCGGCCGCCTTCGGTCTTGTATGCCGTGAAGTGCAGTTCCTGAGCAGGCTCACAATACATCTGGGCTGCCTGCTCGAGTAGGTAGATATCCTCGTCGGTACGGATACCGGCTATGGCACCGTTGTCCTTCACACCTACCAGCAGACGGCCTCCGACATTGTTGGCAAAGGCTGATATAGAGTGGGCTATCTTATGGGCATCGGATATGGCGAACTTGAAGTCCTGGGTGAGATGTTCGCCCTGAGCCACAGCGCGGCTCAGAAACGTATGACCTCTTATGGGACGCAGATCCTTCATCCGGGATAGTTGAGATTCGCTTCGGTGGGAGCTGCAAGCACCTCGTCGAGATATTTGCGGGCCTGACGGCGTGCGTCGGGCAGATCCATAAATGTGTAGTTGCCGCAGTCGCGTGCCGACGCACCGGGTATCTCGCCCTCGAAGTCGGCTATGAAAGCGAAGCACTCGCGCAGCAGATCCACCATATCGGCGCTGCGGTAATCGCCCTGCACAATCAGATAGCTGCCGGTAAGGCAACCCATCGGACCCCAATATACTATGCGGTCGGCCCACTGCGGATGATTGCGCAGGAAAGTAGCGGCCAGATGCTCGATAGTATGGAGGGTGGCCGCGCCGAGCGCCGGCTGGCGGTTAGGCTCGGTGAGGCGCACGTCGAATGTCGACAGCACGTCGCCCGAGGGTGTCACGTCGCGGCGCGAGAGATACACACCGCGCAGCAGCCGGGTGTGATCCACTGTGAAGCTGGGTATCTTTTTCATAACTCGGCTATGATGTGGCGCAGGGTATCGAACGTGTGCTGAGGAGCCTCTTCCCAGAAGTTCTGGTACTGGGCGATATTGTCATCGGCTCCGGGAGTGTCGGATATCACGCGGATGCAGGCGAAAGGCACGGAGCGCAGGTAGCATACCTGAGCTATCGCGGCGCTCTCCATATCCACGGCGTCAACGTCCGGATAGAGTCCGCGGATGTGAGCTATCACCTCGGGCGAACTTACGAATACGTCGCCCGACACCACGAGGCCGTGCTTGAGTGTGTCGCCCTCCTGAAGGCAGGGAAGCGAGTTGACGGCATCCGCGGTATGAAAATATTGCGGACAGCCGGAAGCTACGCCCCATTCCGTACCGGGGCCACACCATACATCGTGATAGGCTATGCGTGTACCTACCACTATATCGAGGATGCCGGCATTACCGCCGGTACCGCCGGCTACGCCGGTATTGATTATCAGGTCAGGATGATATTCGTCGATCATCAGCATCGTGCCCATGGCGGCATTCACCTTGCCGATGCCGCATTTCATTGCCACGATATCCTTGCCCGCGATGGATCCTAAATGAAAATTGTAGCCACACTCGCTGTGTATGTGTTCACCTTCGAGCAGATGGGTGAGCAGCGCCAGCTCCTTGTCCATGGCCACTATGATGCCTATAGTCATAATTGATATCTACGTGTTTCTTTTGATTGTGTATATACAAAGTTAAGTACTTTTTTTGTAACGACGGCCACAACCCCATTTGATTTTCACACGATTGAAATACCTGTTACGAATGTGTAAAATTCCTGATTTTATGCTGTGGAAAGCTACCGATTGCTTAAATTTGCGGTATGCATCGAATATATCTACTTCTATCCGGCCTGATGCTCATAGCGCTCAGCTGCCACAGCACATCGCTCTATCGCGTTGACACCACTAATCTGCCCGACGGCTACGGCATGATCACCGTAGCTCTGCCGGCAAGTTACGGCGCCGATACCACGGCGCTTTATCCTACGCTCTACCTGCTCAACGGTCATGGTGGCGACCATACTACGTGGGGCAGGATTGTCAATCTCGATTCACTCGCCACGGTCTACGGCATGATAATCGTATGCCCGGCCGGCCTCAACAGCTGGTATTTCGACGCTCCGGCGCAGCCCGGATTGCGTATGGAGAGCTATATCACCGACGACCTTACCGCATGGGTGGATTCGGCTTTCACCACCTACGGCGACGCCTCCCATCGTGCAATAACCGGGTTGAGCATGGGCGGCCACGGCGGTTTGTGGTTGGCAATGCGTCATCCCGACCTGTTTGGTCTCGCCGGCTCTACGAGCGGTGGTGTCGACTTCACCCCCTGGCCCGGCAGCTGGAATATAGCCGATCGCCTCGGCGCTTATGACGACGATCCCGAACTATGGCGCGCCCACACCGTAATGCATGAGGCGCAGTCGCTCGAACCGGGCACACTGAAAATTATTTTCGACTGTGGCACGGAGGACTTCTTCTTCGAGGTAAACAACCGGCTCGACTCGCTGCTCACTGAGCGCGGCATAGAGCACACCTACCTCACATCGCCCGGCGCCCACAACGGAGCCTACTGGTCTCGCTCCATCCTGCCCCAGCTCGAATTCTTCTCCGCTATTTGGAGTAAGTGAAGTTGCTGCGGCGCTGACGGCGTCCGCGGATCTTATGGCGCAGTGTGCGCAGCGGACGCATAAGGCTGAGCCATGGCACAGTCCAGAAGAGCGGGCGCAGCTCGAGCGAACGGGCGCATTTGCGATATAGAATCTGATGCGTGATGCCGAACGCAATGCCGACAATGAAAATGCCGGCCGCCACAACGAGCGACGGCAGCGCAAGCACCGATGCCGCTACCGTGCAGCCAAGCGATACCCACCAGGCCCACGACGATAACGCCCCCGTCATATAGGGAGCACGCGGCAGATACTGAGCCGTAAAGTCGCGGCGGCAGCGCAGTGAGTCATGACTCCACGCCGGACTATGTTCATCAGCGCGTACGCGTCCGTCGTGGCTCAGCTCCACAGCGGTATTCGTCCGGGTAGCTATCTCGTGGATGAAGATGTCATCGTCGCCGTAGTTGAGGTTGAGCGTACGGGAGAATCCCTTATGATCGAAGAATACGCGGCGGCGGTAGGCCAGATTGTAGCCCGTACCCATATATGTATGCCCGCTGATAGCGGCCGAGAGATAGCGCGTGTCAGCCCATAGATCGTCGAACGAGCGGCGGCGACGACGGGCATCATTGTCAGGCTTGTCCTCGCCCCACGGGCGGGCATAGCCTATCACTATATCCTTGTGATAGTCGGCCAGATGCGATGTCATACGCTGCAGCCAGTAGGGCGACTCTATGCGGCAGTTGCCACTCGTCAGCACCACCACATCATAGCGCGCCGCCTTGATACCGAGCGTGATACACAGCTTGCGTCGCGACAGGCTGCGGGAGCGTTCGGGAGCGAAAGTCATATAGAGATTGGGATACTCCATCTCAAGCTGAGCCACTATCGTAGCCGTCTCGTCATTGGCAAAATCATTGACCACGATCACCTCCATCGGCGACGGATAGTCCTGCTCGAGAATCTGAGGCAACAGAGTGCAGAGATTGCGGGCGTCCCCCCGGGTGTGCACCACCACCGATACCGGCGGGAATGCCGCAGCATCTTCCGGCAGTTCGGTAGCATCATCGGCTTTCACCCTGCGGCTCACGCGCAGATACCGCGGCCACCAGATCAGAGCTATCACGATCATTGACAAAATTGCCACACCGGCAAAGATCCACACCACCGGCGGAAAATTGATAGAATATAAATCGGGAGAAATCGTCATCGGCTATATTAAATGTCACGCAAAGTTACTAAAAAAACAGATTTCGATTGATTTTTTTCGCATACTATTGCATAGAATTAGAAAACTTCTTACCTTTGCACCGTTGAAATCAACACACCTTGCCTTGTGGTGTAATGGTAGCACGTCGGATTCTGGTTCCGCCTGTGAGGGTTCGAATCCTTCCAAGGCAACTTCAAAGCTCGGTTAATCCCATTGGGGTTGACCGAGCTTCTTTTATGTCATCGCTGAAGCAAAATTCCGTTGGCCCGGTATGCCGACTCCTACCAAGGAAAGGGGCGCCCGGCTCTCATGCCCGGCACCCCAATCAGCGATTCATCGCTCCAAAAAAATGTCGTCAAAACTACTACTTGAGATGATGGTTTATCATGGTATCAAAAGTCGTCGGTTGAATTAAGGTTGCT
>JAIDTT010000084.1 GCA_029060545.1 Paramuribaculum sp.
ATATAGGCTCACGGGCTGCCTTCACAAACGGGGGTATATCCTTGTTGACAAGCGCACCACCCTGAAGCATCACGTGCGGACCGATATGGCAGAACTGATGCACAAGCGATCCGCCGCCGATCACGGCGAAATTATCTACCACCACTTCGCCGGCAAGCTGAGTGGCATTCGACATAATCACATTGTCACCGACAACACAGTCGTGAGCCACGTGGCAATAAGCCATAATGAGACAGTTGTTGCCTACTACTGTTTTGCCCTTAGATGCTGTGCCGCGATTCACGGTCACACATTCGCGCAGCGTAGTATTGTCGCCGATATATGCGTAGGTCTCTTCACCCTGAAACTTCAGATCCTGAGGTATAGCCGATACCACGGCGCCGGGGAAGATGGTCACATTCTTACCGATTCGCGCTCCCTCCATGATGGTCACATTGGAGCCGATACGTGTACCCTCGCCGATCTCCACATTCTGTTCGATAGTAACAAACGGATCGATCACCACACTCGGGTGGATCTTGGCGGCGGGATGGATGTATGCAAGAGGTTGTTTCATATTCGCTTATTTATTCTTGATAATCTGAGCCATAAACTCGCACTCCGACACAATTTTTTCGCCCACAAAAGCATAGCCTTTCATCACGGCGCAACCGCGGCGCAGCTCGGTAAGGAATGAGATGTGGAAGAGAATCGTATCGCCGGGCACTACCTTCTGGCGGAATTTCACGTTGTCAATCTTCATAAAGTAGGTCGAATACTTCTCCGGCTCATCGAGAGTCGAAAGCACCAGCAGACCGCCGGTCTGAGCCATGGCCTCAATCTGGAGCACACCGGGAAGTACCGGTTCCTGCGGGAAGTGACCCTGGAAGAAAGGCTCGTTGGCGGTAATATTCTTAACACCTACGATATAATTGTCGCCCTTCTCGATGATCTTATCGACGAGAAGGAATGGATAACGGTGGGGCAGCAGCTCGCGTATGCGGAGGTTGTCCATGATAGGAGCCTTGTTGGGATCATACACGGGAGCCTGAATATCCTGACGCTTCAATTCTTTGCGTATCTTTTTGCCAAATACGGAGTTGATCGTATGGCCCGGACGTGTTGCTATCACTTTACCCTTGATAGGACGGCCGATAAGAGCCAAGTCGCCGAGCACATCCATAAGTTTATGTCGGGCTGGCTCGTTGGGATAGAGCAGAGGCAGCTTCTGAATGTAGCCGAATTCGGTCACCTCCTTACTGTCGACACCCATCAGTCGCGCGAGCTCATCGAGATGAGCCTGCGACATTTCACTGTCGTAGATCACAATAGCATTGTCGAGATCGCCGCCCTTGATTAGATTAGCCTTCACAAGAGGCTCTATCTCGCGTACGAATACAAATGTGCGCGAGGGTGCTATCTCCTTGCCGAAGTCCTCGATATGCTCAAGCGATGCATACTGATTGGAGAGTACGGGCGAATCGAAATCGATCTTCACCTCTACCGAGAAGTCATTGTCGGGAAGCACCACAATCGAGGAGCCGGTAGCTTCATCGCGCACCTCAATCTTCTGCTTCACGATGTAGTAGTCTTTGTCGAGACGCTGCTCCTCTACGCCTACCTCCTCGATCTTGCGGCATACTTCTGCGGCGCTGCCGTCGAGTATAGGCATCTCGGGACCTGAAATACGGATGAGCACATTGTCAATACCGGCTGCGTAGAGAGCGGCCAGTGCGTGCTCTATAGTGCTGACAGTGACATCGCCGTGACCCAATACGGTGCCGCGCGAAGTCTGTACTACATTTTCGGCTACGGCATCGATCACCGGTTCACCTTCCAGATCCGTACGCTGGATTTTGTAGCCGTGATTATCGGCTGCGGGAAGGAATTCGGCATCTATCACCAGACCGGTATGCAGGCCTTTGCCGTGTATCGAAAATGGAGCTTTAAGAGTAGTCTGCTTCATATTGATGAAATGGAGTTATGTATCGTGATTGAGTTTATTTATCCTGAAGTTCAGCCAGACGAGCCTCGAGTTCGGCTACGCGGGCATATAATTTGTCGAGATTCTGCACGTTGCGCGTGCGACGTCCGTACTCACGCATCGTTATAGCGGGACTGCCAAACAGTCGTGCGTCGGCATCGACACTCTTCGGCACACCCGACTGTGCGGCAAACTGAGCGCGGTCGCCCACCGTAATATGACCGGCCAGACCTACCTGACCACCGACCATACACCATTCCCCGACTTTTGTCGAACCCGCCACTCCGGCCTGCGCGGCCATAACCGTGTTGGCGCCGACGTGGCAGTTATGGGCTATCTGTATCAGATTGTCAAGCTTCACGCCCTTCTCAATGCGTGTGGAGCCCATCACGGCGCGATCCACCGTAGTATTGGCGCCGATCTCCACATCGTCGGCTATCTCCACGTTGCCCGTCTGAGGAATCTTGTCGTAGCCCGAGGGTGTGGGGGCAAAGCCGAAGCCGTCGCCTCCGATCACAGCGCCCGAGTGGATGATGCAGCGAGCACCTATTTTACAGCCGTGATACACCTTCACTCCGGGATAAAGTATAGTGTCATCGGCTATTTCACAGTTATAACCCACATATACCTGCGGATATATCTTTACGTTACGGCCTATTTTGCACCCTTTGCCTACATAGGCGAATGCGCCCACATAGCAGGTCGATGCATCAATCTCTACATCCGAAGCCACATACGAAGGCTCCTCTATGCCTGCAAGCGAAGGCTTAGTGAGCTGATCCACCATCGAAAGCAGATGCGCAACCGTAGCATACGGATCGGCCACACGTATCAGCGTGCAACTCAGCGGCTCTGTAGGTTGGAAGTCATTGGAGACCAATACGGCCGACGAGCCGGTAGTATAGATATACTGCTCGTATTTCGGATTGGCAAGAAAGGAGATGGCGCCTGGCAGCCCCTCCTCAATTTTTGCTATGGTGTGGATTTTCACCTCCGGGTCGCCCTCCACTGTGCCGTTGGCCAGGGCGGCTATCTGTTGTGCTGAAAATTCCATTTATGCTGGGTAAAATCGATTTAAAATATTGTAATTACGGCGCAAAGATAGTTAATTTTCCTGAATACACAAAGCATACCCCGCCTCGGTTTTTACTATCTTGCCATCTCGGAGCAGATGCCCCATGGCCTGCTTGAAGTCGCGTTTGCTGCATTGGAGCATCGCTTTGATCACCTCGGGATCACTCTTATCGTTGAGCGCGAAATTATCCTTATTGATCTCCATCATCGCCAAAATGCGGTCGCCAAGCGTCGCCGTGCGCTGTATTGCGGGACGATTGAGGGTCAGATCGATCTTGCCGTCAGGGCGCACTTTCTTCACATAGGCGGTCACACGGTCGCCGGGGCGCAGATTACGGAATGTCTCGTCGGCATACAGCATTCCTCGGTGCAGATTATCAACGATACAGGCCAATCCGATAGGGATCTCCTTGTAAACCAGGCAATCGACCTTCTTGCCGGGACGGTATTGAGGTATCACATTGTCGAGATACTTTTCTATCTTCGTAGTACCGGTCACACGCCCCGACGCATCGTCGAGATATACATATACAAGATAGCGCCCCGGATATCGGATACGCGAACGCTGCTCATTGAAGGGTACGAGTAGATCCTTTGCGAGACCCCAGTCCATAAATGCACCGGTAGAGTTTACGGCCGCCACATCGAGGAAAGCAAACTCCCCTACCTTGGCCTGCGGACGTTCGGTCGTTGCCACCGGTCGATCCTCAGAGTCGGTATACACGAAAACCTCTATTTCATCGCCTCGACGCATACCATCCGGCACATAACGCTGAGGAAGAAGCACTTCACCGGGACTTTCGCCCTCGGTAAGATACCAGCCGAAGTCGGTCTGCCGGCGTGCAGTGAGCTTATTATAGCTACCAATCTTTATCATATCTGATTTTTCGGGTAAAGATACGAAAAAATCGCGTTTGAATTGTTACCTTTGTATGAATATGATACAGCCAATACTCAAATACTTCCCCGACCTCACTGCCGATCAGCGCCGGCAGTTTGAAATGATGGGACCGCTCTACGAGGAGTGGAACGCCAAGATCAACGTCGTTTCGCGTAAAGACATACAGAATCTTATGACGCATCATGTGCTCCACTCTCTGGCCATTGCCAAGTTCCTCACCCCGCTTGCCGGAACATCTTTTATCGATGTAGGCACCGGTGGCGGATTCCCCGGGATACCGCTTGCCGTGATGTGGCCCGAATGTCAGTTTCTACTCGTAGACCGTATCGGCAAGAAGTTGCGAGTAGCCAAAGAGATTGCCGATGCTATCGGCCTCTCCAACGTACGAATCCTCCACGGCGACATAGGCGAGTGTCATGAAAGGTTCGATTTCGCCGTAAGCCGTGCAGTGATGGAACTGGGTAAACTCATACCGCTTATACGTAAGAACATTTCCCGCGATTCTAAAAATGGCATCCCCAACGGCCTGATATGCCTCAAAGGCGGTGATCTCGCCGACGAGATTGCCAAAGCCCGCGTACAGGCGCTCGATGTGCCGCTGAGCGATTATTTCACCGAAGAATTCTTCGCAACCAAGCAATTGATATACTGCCCCGTATGAAAATCACACCATTTGAATTCAATCTATTCGGCGAACTCACCTACGTGATGTGGGATGAAACCACAGCTCAAGCCGCAATCATCGACCCGGGTATGTCAAACCCATCTGAAGAGAAGCAGTTGGCCTCCTTTATCGCCGATAATCACCTTTCGGTGAAATATATGCTCTTCACCCATCTACATATCGACCATACCTTCGGAAGCGAATTTGTCAGAAACACCTACGGCGTGGGAGTCACTGCTCACGAAGCGGATCTGCCCCTCGGGCTGGCACGCGACAATCAGGCTCGTATGTTCCGCCTGCGTGTCGGCAGTCTGCCGCCCCTGACAATCGACAATAAAGTCAACCATGCCGACGAACTTAAGCTCGGCTCAGAGAAGATTATCGTGATCCACGTACCCGGTCACTCCAAAGGTTCCGTAGCATATTATTGTCCGCAGTTGGGATTCGTAGTCACCGGCGACGCGCTCTTCCGCGGAAGCATCGGCCGTACCGACCTCCCCGGCGGGAACCACAGCGAGCTAATACGCAGTATCTCTGACCGATTGCTCACACTACCCGAATCTACCATAGTCTATCCCGGCCACGGTCCTTCTACCACGATTGGCTACGAATCGCGGATGAATCCGTATATCTGATTTTGAAAAGCAGGCGGCTTACTCCGTAAACGGATCGTAAGCCTGCTCCGGAATATCCTCCCCCATAAGCGATTTGAGGAGCGATACAAGGTGATGACGCACTCCTCGCAGCATCATATTGCGTTCCGAGACCGACAGCCCCTCCATCACCACAAGCGTGCTCTTCACCAGTCGGGCCTCCAACAATGCCTGCAGGCCGTCGGTCATATCCATACGCTTGCGCGACAATGCATAATAGAGCGTCAGTAGAAGATCTTCGGCCGCATCATTCTCCGGCATAGCCTCTGCAAGCTCTACCACGTCGGCATACCGACCCGTTCGGTAGTAGGCCTCGGCAAGCAGTCGCACCATCGGTGTCGACGACATAAATTCCGGCCGTGGCCTCGCGGCCTCAAGCACGGCAGCCGTACCCGTTATCTGACCGCTGTCCGAGAGCTGAAGAGCCCACAGATACACATCAGGCAACTCGAGCTGACCTACATAGCCCCGAAGCATCTCCATAAAGTCATCGGGCATAGCACCGTCGACATTTTCGAAAAGCATTTCGAAGAAATTTTTGTCAACTGACTCGTCATCGGCCAAAGAGTAACGGCGCAGCAGATCAAGAGCCTCATCCCCCTCGTGGGTGATGAATTGCAGGTATGCGTATAGAAAAAGCGCCGGCCGGTAGTCGGGACTCTTACGAAGCACCGCCTTACACAATTCTTTCGATTGCTCCGGATTCCCGGCAGCCACCAGCGTAGCCTTGAGCAACAGACCATCTCTCGACTCCGGATCGAGCGCCAGCGCATACTCTATCGCCTCAAGCGCTGCCTCTTTGTCGTCAGACAGATTGGTATAAGCATTGGCAAGAAGTTCCCACCAGTTAGCCTCAAACGGCTCATTCTCCGTAAGTGCCTGACAATGACTTATAGCGCGTGGTGCGTCTCCTTTCTCACTGTATATCTTATATAGTTCCTGATCCAGTGTGGTAGGGTAAGCTATGTATTCCCTAAGCACTTTTGATGTATCCGACACAGCATCAAGCATCCCTATATCATTCAGAGTCTCGATGATAAAATATACATCGCCATCCTCAATCGAATGTTTGGATTGGCGCTTGACAGCACGAAGCAGGCGTTCCTTAGCTACCTCTACAGTTGCCGGTCTGTCGACTTTGAATATGGCTATAATCCTCACCAACGAGTCTGTCGGCAGATGCGCAGCCGACTCAATCACCGCAGAGTCCTGCTCGAAATCGTGCATAAAGAGCACTTTCCGCTTGGCCAGATCCTCATTGGCCGGATACATACGCGACCCGGCTATAAGCACCTCCATAGCCACATAGTCATCCGGAATAGAGCGCGTATAGTCGTAGATGTCGAGCAGGTCATCCTCGGAGTAAACCGATAGATCCGACTGATCGGCCAGACTGCGCACAAACCGTTCGTACAGTCGGCGCATTTCGTTGTCGGGCTGCGGCGGCTGCATTTACTTGTTCTGGGCTTTCTCCCAGCTATCTTTCAGAGCTATAGTGCGGTTAAATACTAATGCACCCTCCTTGGAGTCATAGTCGGGGGTAAAGTAGCCGATACGCTGGAACTGAAATTTGGCACCCTGCTTCGCATTCTCGGCCAGGAAAGGCTCTACCTTGATGCCCTCCACCACCTTCAGAGAGTCGGGATTGAGAAGCTCGCGGAAGTCGCGTTCGGTCTCTGCTGCGGGATTCTCCACATTGAAAAGACGATCGTAGATACGTGCGGTGGCATCTACAGCATGCTCGGCCGATACCCAGTGGAGCGTACCTTTCACCTTACGCATACTGCCGGGCAGCCCGCTGCGTGTTTCAGGATCGTATGTACAGAGCAACTCTGTAATATTACCATCGGCATCCTTTACTACATCCGTACATTTGATAATGTAGGCACCCTTCAGACGCACTTCACCACCGGGAGCCAGACGGAAGAACTTCTTGGGAGGACACTCCATAAAGTCGTCACGCTCAATATATATCTCACGGCTGAAAGGCATTTCGTGAGTGCCATCTGCCGGATTCTCGGGATTATTCTCCATGCTCACCATCTCCACCTGTCCCTCAGGATAGTTGGTGATAGTCACCTTCAGCGGATTCATCACCGCCATCACACGCGTAGCCGTGGCGTTGAGATCCTCGCGTACGGCGTGCTCAAGCAGCGATACGCTGTTGAGAGCTTCATATTTGGTATAACCGATCTTGTCGATGAAATTGCGGATAGAACGCGGAGTATAGCCACGACGACGCATACCGCTGATGGTAGGCATACGGGGATCATCCCAACCGCTTACCAGACCTTCCTTCACAAGCTGCAGAAGCTTGCGCTTCGACATCACGGTATAAGTAAGATTCAGTCGGTTGAACTCAATCTGACGAGGGCAGTAGCTTTCGTCGGCCAGTTCATGCACGAAATAGTCGTAGAGCGGACGGTGAGGCACAAACTCAAGCGTACAGATCGAGTGAGTCACCCCCTCAAAATAGTCGCTCTGACCATGAGCGAAATCATACATAGGATACACATTCCAAGTCGTACCCGTGCGGTGGTGCGGATGCTTGATTATGCGGTACATGATCGGATCGCGGAAGTGCATATTGCTCGAAGCCATATCGATCTTGGCGCGGAGCACACGGCTACCTTCATCAAACTCGCCCGCATTCATGCGTTCGAAGAGATCGAGATTCTCCTCCACCGAGCGGTTGCGGTAGGGACTTTCAGTACCCGGCTCTGTAGGAGTACCCTTCTGAGCGGCGATTTCCTCCGAAGTCTGATCGTCCACGTATGCCTTACCCTCCTTGATAAGACGCACAGCCAGATCATAGAGCTGGGGGAAATAGTCGGACGCATAATATTCGCGATCACCCCAGTCGAAGCCGAGCCAATGGATATCCTCGCGGATAGAGTCCACA
>JAIDTT010000085.1 GCA_029060545.1 Paramuribaculum sp.
GAGCGGAAGACGAGGCTCAAACTCGCGACCCTCAGCTTGGAAGGCTGATGCTCTATCAACTGAGCTACTTCCGCAAAAAGTGGGCGCGGATGGATTCGAACCACCGAAGTCGAAAGACAGCAGATTTACAGTCTGCCCCATTTGGCCACTCTGGAACACGCCCATTTTTTTTGCATCGTAAAACCGATGCGCCATTTTCCTTTTGAGCCTCTTGTCGGATTCGAACCAACGACCCCGAGATTACAAATCACGTGCTCTGGCCAACTGAGCTAAAGAGGCAGGCTCGCTTTTGTCATTTCGGGCGCTCGGCCCCAAAAGCGATTGCAAAGTTACGCACATTTTTTGAATCTGCAAATATTCCGGGATTTTTTTCGGCATTTTTCGCAATCTTTTTCATCCGACACATACTCCGCCCAATTTTACACATCTATATATAGAGGCATTATTTCATGAATAGGGGATAAATCGCTATCTTTGCACATATCTCTCCAACCAACGACTATAACATCAACTACAGACTATGAACGAAACTATCAATGCCCGCATCCGGGCCCTGCGCGACGACATGCGTCAAGCTGGTATTGATGCCACCATTATCCCTCAGACCGATCCGCATCAGAGCGAGTATCTGGCCGATCACTGGCAGGTACGCCGTTGGCTGTCGGGCTTCACCGGCTCGGCCGGCGACCTTGTCGTCACCCTTTCGGAGGCTTGGCTGTGGGCCGATTCGCGCTACTGGCTGCAGGCCGCCCAACAGCTTGCCGACACTCCGATAGCAGTGATGGAAGAAGGCAAAGAGAATGTGCCCACCATCGCCGCCCAGCTCACAGCTTTACTCCCCGCCGGCGCCACAGTTGGTATCGACGGCATGCTCTTCGGAGCTGACAAGGTAAAAGCCCTGCAGGAAACTCTCGCACAGAAAGGCATAGTACTGCGCGCTGACTATGATCCCGTCGACCGCTTATGGACTGATCGCCCCGCCCTGCCTCAAGATCAAGTATTCATACACGACACGAAGTATTCCGGCGAATCAGCCGAATCCAAAATCGAGCGCGTCCTCACCGATGTAGCAGCCAAGGGCGCCAACGCCATATTCGTGAGCGATCTCGCCGAGATCGCATGGACACTCAACGTGCGCTCAGCCGACGTAGAGTGCAATCCCGTAGTCACCTCCTTCCTATATCTCAGCCCCGACAGCAAGGTACTCTTTATCGACCCTGCCAAAGTCTCCGCCGACGTAAAAGCAAAGCTCTCCGAGGCATCAGTAGAGATTCAGGGCTATGGAGCGGTAGTGGAATCACTGCGCTCCCTTCCGACCGACACCAAGGTGCTTGTCGACGGCGGCCGCACTGCCTACGCCCTGCTCGAAGCTTTAGGCGAAAAGGCATTCGTTGCCCCCTCCCCTATCTCGGTATTCAAGGCCGTTAAAAACGCGGTGCAGCTACGAGGCGTACGCGACGCGATGGTTCGCGACGGTGTAGCTATGGTACACTCGCTGATCGAGATCGAATCAAAAGTAATGGCCGGTCAGCCATTGACGGAGCTCGGCGTAGTAGATATCGTCGACGGCAACCGCCGCAAAGATCCCCTCTTCTTCGATCTCAGCTTCGACACGATCGCCGGCTACGGCCCCCACGGAGCCATTGTGCACTACGGGCCAAACACCGAAAGCAATGCCGACGTACATTCCGGCTCACTATTGCTAATCGACTCTGGTGGCAACTACCTCGACGGCACCACCGACATCACACGCACAATATCGCTCGGCACCCCTTCCGACGCGCAGCGCCGCGACTTCACCCTCGTGATGAAAGGCCACATTGCCGTAGCCACCGCCATATTCCCAGCCGGCACACGCGGCGCACAACTCGATGTGCTCGCCCGCATCAACCTATGGAAAGAGGGTCTGAGCTATCTCCATGGCACAGGTCACGGTGTAGGTCACTTCCTCAACGTACATGAAGGGCCGCAGAGCATCCGACTCAACGACACCATGGCGCCGATGGAGCCGGGTATGATCACATCCAACGAGCCCGGTCTCTACCGCGAGGGCGAATACGGCATCCGCTGCGAGAACCTGGTGCTCACCGTCGAGGCATTCACTACCGACTTCGGCCGCTTCCTAAAATTCGAGACCCTTACCTGGTGTCCGTTCGACCTTCAGCTTTTCGACACCGACATAATGACAGATGCCGAAATCGATTGGGTCAACGACTACCACCGTCAGGTATGCGAGCATCTGCTCCCCCACCTCGATGCCGATGCGCAGCAATGGCTCATTGAAAAGACACAACCCCTAACCCGCTGATATCCGATATGGCTCTAATAATTCCCGTAAGAGGCTTCACGCCGAAGTTTGGCCACGACTGTTTTCTGGCCGAAAACGCCACCATCATTGGCGACGTAACTATGGGCAGCGAATGCTCGATATGGTTCAACACAGTGCTCCGCGGCGATGTGAACACCATCACAATAGGCGACCGCGTGAATATTCAGGATGGATCGGTGCTCCACACCCTTTATGAGAAATCCACCATCGAGATAGGCAACGATGTGTCGGTAGGACACAATGTCACGCTCCATGGCTGCAAGATCCACGATCTGGCACTCATCGGCATGGGTGCCGTAGTGATGGACGATGCCGAAGTTGGCGAAGGCGCCGTAGTAGCTGCCGGAGCCGTCGTGCTATCGCGCACCAAGATCGGTCCCAACGAACTTTGGGGTGGTGCACCGGCCAAATTTATCAAAATGGTCGACCCTGCCACTTCCGCAGAGCTCAACCGTAAGATAGCTCGCAACTATCTGATGTATTCCCGCTGGTACGACAACGAAGAGAAATAATCTTCGGACCATACACAATATAAGCGCCGACCCGGCAGGGATCGGCGCTTATGTTTCTTATACCTCAGATTATTTTAGAGCTTTACAGCAGCCGACACCTTAGCGGCTATCTCGGCCATCTGCACAGGAGTGAGCTCTACATGCTTGCGGAAGTCGACATCAGCCTCCGACTGAATCGGCACGAGGTGGATATGCGCGTGAGGCACTTCCATACCGAGCACAGCTTCTGCCACTCGCTTGCAAGGCATCGTAGCCTTGAGCGCCTCGGCCACACGTTTGGCAAAAAGTTCGAGCGCCAAATATTCGGCGTCCGGCAGATCAAAGAGATAATCTACCTCACGCTTTGGAATCACGAGTGTGTGGCCGGGAGCCATAGGGCGGATGTCAAGAAACGCCAGATGCGCGTCATCCTCGGCTATCTTATAGCAGGGAATATCACCTGCCACTATCATACTGAATACAGAAGCCATAGCAAGCAGTTATCAGAAGGTGATCTGTACGATTTCAAACTTCATAAGGCCGGCAGGCACCTTGATCTCCACGATCTCTCCGAGCTTGTGACCAAGCAGACCCTGCGCGATAGGAGTCGACGAGCCGATCTTCTTTTCCTTGAGATTAGCCTCGCTATCGGCCACGATGGTATACTCCATTGTCATACCGTTGGCCACATTCTTGATCTTAACGCAGTTGAGAATCTGCACCTCCTCATTATTGAGATTGCTTTCATCTATAATGCGGCACGAAGCCACCAGATCCTTGAGCTGGGCTATCTTCATTTCGAGAAGCCCCTGAGCTTCCTTAGCAGCATCATACTCCGAGTTTTCCGACAGGTCACCCTTGTCTCGGGCTTCTGCAATGGCACGCGATATTTCGGGGCGTTTTACTGATTCGAGATAGGCTATTTCTTCCATTTTTTTCTTATAGCCCTCTTTGGTCATGTAAGTTATAGGCATGGTAGTAGTATTTTCTAATTTACGTAAGACTTAATGAAAAAAATCAAAAAAATTGTGGAATCTCCACCCATTACTTAGGGCGAGACTCCAGAAGGGAGTGTCGTGGCGATATAGCCACATCAATTTTATTTTGTGCTGCAAAGATAGCGCTTAATTTTCAAAAATCCGCACACTTCGCCCATCTTTTTTTGCTTTACCGTTGTTAGATAGGTACTATGAGGGAATATCTGTTACGACATAGCCGCTTGGTGCACCGGGTGCTCAACGGTGTTATACTCGGCCTTTCGATAGGACTTATCGCCTATCTGTCGGTCGACGCATTGCGCGGACGTGAATTCATCTACGACCGCGGATATATGACATATCAGCTGTGGGTCTGCATAATCTTCATCTTCGACTTCTTTCTGGAGATGTATATGTCGGACCACCGCTGGGACTACTTCTGGCGGCGCTTGCCATTCCTTTTGTTAAGCATTCCCTACATCAACCTTGCCGAGTGGGGCGGCATGACCCTCTCAGGCGAGACTCTCTACTTCGCGCGCTTCATCCCGCTGGCACGTGGCGCCCTGGCTGTATCAATCGTAGTAGGCTATCTGTCGGCCAACCGGCTCATCAACATATTCGCCTCCTACACCGTGATACTCGTGGCCATCGTCTACCTTGGCAGCCTCATATTCTACGAGCGTGAAGCCGGTATCAACCCCGACGTCACATCCTACGGCAAGGCTCTCTGGTGGGCGTGCGCCGACGCCACCACCACCGGGAGCACCATCTATCCCGTTACGCCCGTCGGGCGCATCGTGGCGGCCGTACTGGCCATAATGGGCATGGTGATGTTTCCGCTTTTCACCGTAGTAGTCACATCGGCCGTACGCTCCCGACTGCGTCACTCGATACCCTCCGCTATAGCGGAAACAAACTCCGGCAATGAAAGCACTCAAGGCCCGGCCGACACCGACGATGATGATTCAGATTAGCAATCCCCGGCCCTCAATATACGACGAATCCCGACCATCACGGCCGGGATTCGATCTATATATGAGCGGATGATTTATTCTTTGCTCTGGAAATTGTTGAGGCGATTCTCTACCTTGCGGTCGCCGAGGAGGAGACGCATCATATCGAGCTGGCCGAGGAAGCGCTGCTGGAAGTCGCCGTTGACGATGCGGAGATCAGGCTGCTCTGCGGGAACATTTACCTCGGTAACCTCGAACACAACTACACCGTTGGATCCCTTGGCGGGACCTACGAGAGTACCCTTGGGCGAGGTGACGATGCGGGCCACAAGCTCAGAGCCGAGCTGCGATGCACGGGTCACGTTCACGGCACGTGTGGCGGGCTCGGTACCCATTGCCTCTGCATATTCCTCCACGGTCTTGCCCTTACCGGCATACTGCTTGATGAGAGCTTCAGCCTTCTTGTTGTTGCACACCACCTGAGTAAGCTGGTTGCGGAGACGAGGATCGTCGAGAGTAACATAATCTTTGAATATGTCTACTACACCGCCGGCAAGCATCATGCCTGTGGACTGGCCGCCGAAGACACCGGATACAGCACCTTCCTTAGCATCAAGCGCCCACTTGCCGAGCGAGCTCGAGCCGGTGAGATAAGCGGGCTGGCCGTTCATACCATAGCCGCTGAGCACGATGGGGAGCGAGGGAGTGATATCGGCGAGCTGGCAGTTGTAGCCGGCGGCAGCGGCATTGTCGTAGAATGCCTGAGCCTCGGGATTGGCGGCGATGTAGGCTTCAAGATCAGATTTGAGCTTGGCCACGGTAGCCGATGAGGGGAGGAGCTGATAGCTGATCAGATCCATCTCTACGATAGTCTGCGGAGCCTTGCGCGAGGTCACGGTATAGATAGTAGCGTAAGGAGCGTGAGCGCCGAGAGTGTCAGCGAGGAACGCTGCGCCGTTTTCTGCATTCACGAACGACTGTTTGTAGGTCGAGAAGTCAGAGCTGATGATCTGTCCTACCTCTGCGGGGAGATTGATCACAGGCTTTGTGAGCGAGGTAGTGATGGTGTCGGCTATAAGCACACCGGCTACAGTCTTGAGCGAGTCGGCAGTAATACCACCGTTGATCAGTGCGAGCACGGAGTCGGCGGTAGCGGGATTGGTGGCGTCTACGATCACGAATGATGCTGTGATAGTGTCCACTTCTACAGCCTTACGATTAAGCTTGGCGATCTGGAAGTAGGTGGAGTTGTGGTCGGTGAGAGCAGCCTGACCCACAGAAGCAGAGTCAACGAATGCCTTCATGGCCTGATTGCCACCGGCAGCGGTAGCTTTATTGAGAGCGTCAAGGCTGTAAGCAGCCTTCGAAGTCTCAAAGCCTTTGTAGCCGCTGAGACCGGAAAGCTCAGGCTCAGAGTTGAGCTTACCCACTACTTCATTGATCATCTCGAGAGCTGCCTGCTCATCGGCCTGCGAGGGAACCACGGGAACAGCGATCACGGCTACGAGGCGCGACTCTTCGTCGAGAGCATATTCTGCTTTGTGAGCGTCGTATTCAGCCTGAAGCTCCTCGTCGGTCACGTTGTAGTTGTTATCGGGCTCGGATGCGTAGAGTTTCTGAGCATAGGAGATATTGTAGTCGGTGTTAAGATCAGCATAGAGGTACTTTGCATCAAGAGCATTGGCCACCATCGTACCCTGAATCATATTGATAAGCTTACGCTGAAGGAGGGTCTGGGCGAGCTGATCCTCGAAACCGAGCCAAGCCTGCTTCATCTGCTCGGCCTGTTCGGGCGATGCACCGTACTGCTCGGCATTGTTGGCATATTCGAAGAACTGGCCGGCACTTGCAAACTGGCCGCCGCTCCACTGCTGGGCGAGCATATTGGCGAAAACCTGACCCGAACCGTTGACGGCATCATTGAGCTCGTCGTCGGTCACTACAAGGCCGAGGCGTTCGTATTCTTTCTGAGTGAGGAGCTTCATCATCAGAGTCTGGAGAGTCTGCTGCTCCTGCGCGGTGCGCTCTTCGGCGGAGCCACCGGCTGCGTTGAGGTTCTGGATCGCTTTGGCGTATTCCTGATAGTCGATTTTATCGTCGCCTACTACGGCTACTGTGGTATCATTTCCCCACAGCGTACGGCCGGAGGTAAAGAAGTCGCCGATAATGAATGCGAGCAATGCTACACCTATTACTATAAGGAGTAGTACGGATCTGCTGCGGATTTTCTCTAAGGTTGCCATTGGTTTTTATTAGTGTGACTTTGTTATTATTTCATTCGTTTAAAAATGCCTGCGGCATTTACCACAGGGCAATATAGCGCACAAAGATACACTTTTTCCCGTAGTATTCAAAATTTTTTTAATACGACGACGACGCGCCGAAAGGGCGCGCCGTCTGCATTATAGCGATTTCGGGGAATCTTTATTCTTCGGGCCACTCGCAGCTCACGAGTTCGAAAGTAGCCGGAGCGGTCACTCGGTACACCACCACGGCATTGGGAGCCGAGATAGTCTTGCCGGAATAAACGCCGAAGTGGATGGTGACGGTCACGTCTATGCCGTCGACCGGACGCATATCGGGATGGAGCTCCGACAGAGCGCCGGGCATCACCTCATTGGCAAAGCGCTCCTTCTCGAGTGCAATCACCTCTTCGTCGGTCATCGACTCATAGCCTGCATATTGAGCCTTGGCGGCCGATGCGCGGAGGTCGATATTGCCCTGGTAAGCCGATGTACCGCAATAGTACTCGTTGTTGCCATAGCTGGTAACATAAGCTGCACCGTCGGGTACATTATCGCGCACCCAGTCCACACAGGTCTGGAAGTAGAGAGTGGAGAGGGGCTGATTGCGGCCTACAGGAAGTGTGATCACCAGCGAGGGATCGTAGTTCCACTTACCGTTGCTCTTAACAAACTGTGCAGTTTCGGTTACCACACCGTCATTGAGATTCCAGTTGGAGCCGTCGAAGGTGTACTCGTCACAGCGGGTTACGGTAGCGGAGCCATTGTAGTAATAATATACCACGAATATCTGCTGATCAGCTACTGCATAGGGATACTTCTGACCAAGGTAGATGGGGAGAAGAGTAGCGGGCACGGTACCGGAGAGGTTATCGTAGCTCTGACCCATAGCCTGATAGTCAGCGTGCGACAGAATCACGGTCGAGGGAGCCGCTACCCAGTTGGAGCCGTCATACTTATAGATAGCATTTTCGTTGACAGAGGGAACGCTTACCATAGCACGCGAAGCAGCTGCATTGACGCTCTGGGTGGTAATGGCAGTCGAGCCCACCTTTGTCACGATCGTATTGAGGTACTTACCCTTCGATGCAAGAGCTACCATATAGCCTTCGAAAGTCATGGTAGCGCCGTCGGTAAGCTGAGCCTTCACGGCGTCGGTAGCACCGTAGGGGCTTACCTGCACGGTAGTGCCGTCGAGTATTACATTGATATAGTTGCCCGATACGGTCACCTTACCGGTAAACTTGGAGTATACGGGGGTGACAAGAGCAGCGCCTGTAGCGGTTCGGTCAGCCACAAACTGATCAATTTCAGCCGCAGTCCAGGCCTTGGCTGCGGGATACTCCACAGCCTGAGTGCCTACCACCTCGAGAGTGGCGCCTCTGGCGGTCTGGAAGCCGTAGTTGTAGCTGCTTACAGTGGCGGAGAAGGTCACCTGGTCGCCCACCTTGAGGTCAGCATTGTTAGTGGGGGCATACACGAATATCGAGCCGGTGGCGTCGCAGACCACAGGACCCTGGGTGCCGACAGCGGCTACATATCCGTTTACATCAATCTGATCGTTAACACTGATGCTACCGAGCACGCTCGAAAGCTCGAACTCAGGCTCGGGAGTACCGAAGTCGGGATCAACGTCGGAAGTGTTGTAGTTGACGATCACATAGTCGTCGGCCACTGCGGAGCCAGCATATTTCTCCTTGAGGAGCGCGGGGATGGCGCGCGAAGCGGGGTGAGCGGGAGTGAAAGCGGTGGTATAGTCATCTTCGCTGCCCCATACGCTCTGATAGTCAGCATCGGTCACGGTGTACTTCTCGGCGTTGACCATATCCTCAACCTGCTGCGGAAGCTCTCCGGCAGTCTGATAGGTGACCTTCACGGAAGAGCCGTTGGAGAGAGCGAAGTAGGGGAACTTGGGATCGGAGAGAAGAGCGGGCACATACTTCTCGGCTGTGATTTCGGAAGTGAAGTAGCCCTGCTTGCCTACTGCCGAGAGAGCGGCGGCCAGTTCATCGCCGGCAAGCGCCTTGTTGGTCGAGTTCGACGCGATAAGCGAGTAGTCGGCTGCTGTCAGGGTATATTCGATACTCTGCACGTCGGTGGGCACGGGCTCCTCGAAACCGTCAAGCTTGTCGTTCCAGGAGTTTTCGTCGCAAGCCGCAAAGGCAAGTGCGCAACCCGACAGAAGCAGAAACTTATTGATATATTGTTTCATATTAATAACTCTGATTGAGGGGGATTAGAAATTGATTTTGAGCTTGAGGCTGTAAGTACGGCCGAAGGAATAGAACACCGAGTAAGCATTTTCCCATGTACCCACCTGACCGAGACCGGTCTGAGCCTGAGTCACATAGTTGTAGTTGCAGAGGTTGTTCACATTGCCGTAGAGAGTAGCGTCGATATTGCCGATCTTAAAGCGGTAGGATGCATTGAGATCGAGAGCATTACCCCATGGAATTCTCCAGGGAGTACCGGGTTCCATCACGGCACCGGTCACGAGATTGGAGGCATAGAGCGTGATATCGGAATAGTTGCGGAAGTATGCGGTCCAGTCAGCACCGATACGGAAGCCCTTGAACGGACGGAAGGTCACGCCGTACGACATTGTGGTCTGAGCCGAGCCACTCACCTTCACACCCTTCTGATTGAGGGTAGCCCAGAGATGGTCGGGAGCAAGAATACCGGAAGCGATCGTACCGTTGAGGTTCGACAGAGGAGCACCGTTCTGATTGTAGAAGTAACCGGTGGCATTGGAATCCCACTGCCAGTCGGCCAGTGCAAACATAGCGTCGAACTCAAACCAGCGTACGGGCTTATACTTGAGCGCGAGTTCCAGACCCATGTGGCGGGCATCAACACCGCTCATGGCGAAATAGTAGTAGTTCGATCCATCCTGAGCCCTATCGGGATCGATCTGATCACCCTTGGTCATTGTCTTGTCGAGCCACTTGGTATAGTAACCGTTGACATTGATGGCGAGTGTGGGCGAGTGGAAGCCGTAGCCGAGTTCGAAGGAGTAGCACTTCTCGTTGCGGGCATCGGGGTTGGTGATGTTGGAGCGCTGTGCCGAAAGGAACACACCATAGCTGAAGAAGGGTGCGCGGCTGATATAACCGGCGTTGAAGAACACATTGTTGTGCTTGTCAATGTTGTAGTTGGCACCACCTTTGATCGTACCACCCATATAAGTCTTGGTCTCCGAACGCGAGTTGGCAGCGTCGTAGTAGTAGAAATCCTTACGCCAGTAGGAGTTAGCATTAAGAGCGCCGGCGAGCACGAGGTTGAGGCGCTTGTCGAGCAGAGTATATTCACCCTGAGCATATACACCTTCCTGAGCTACGAAGCCGTCATAGTTGCGGTTCACCACATCACCAACGTGGAGTTTCTCATACACCCAGTCGGCATCAGTGCGGTTGTGCTCGGAATTATTTACCGGAAGCACATTCGAGCGGTTCGAGTTGTCGATATAGTAATCACCGCCGAAGAGGTCGGCAATCTTGGTCTGATGATGACCTACGTAGTAGCGGATGTCAATACCACCTGTGAAGTCGATCTTGTCGCCGTTCTTGAGGTCGAATACCTTCTTATACGACGAGATGAGACCGAACGTAGTGTGCGAATTGTTCTGCTTGCCCAATACCATATTGGAGCCGGTAGTCGATGCGGCGTTCATATCTTCGATTGCTCCGTAGTCTACCCAGCCTTCGGGTGTACGGAATTCATTGTTGAGCACACCATTGCTTGCGCCGTACCATGAACTGCTGTAGCTCTTCGAGGTATTGTCGGCATACTGTACGGTGCGGCCGAGGCCTGTGTAGCCGCCGCCGGATGTGATCGAGGCGTAGACCGACGACGAAAGCGAAGAATTGTCGTTGATCTGCCAGATGTGGTTGAGAGCCATCTGCGGTTTGTGGTAGAAGTTGTGGTTGATATTGAACTTCTCACCATTCTTGCGATAACCGAAGGTGGGGTTGAAGCGATAGGGAGATTCGCCGGCCATCCAGTCAGCCACATTCTGCCAGCCCATCACGGTAAGACCGTTCTGATAGTTGCGCTGGTCGTGCCACTGGGGCGCACCGAAAGCTGTAAAGCCGATCTGATGACGATCATTGATACGTTTGGTGATGTTTACAAACCAGTTGTAGGCGTCGTATGCAGTACCCTGGATATAGCCGTCGCCCCACTTACGCGAGCCGAGTACGGTCACCGCCCAGCCGTTTTTCATCAAGCCGGTGGAGAGCTTCACACCGATATTGTTCATACCGTCGTTGCCCATGCCATACCATAACGAGCCACCCTTCTCTACGTCGATAGTGCGGGTAGTGATGTTGATCGTACCGCCGATCGAAGGAGTGGAAAGCATAGTGGCGCCCAGACCGCGCTGCGTCTGGATCGAGGAAGCCACCTCGGCGAGACCGGCCCAGTTGCTCATATACACGCCACCCCATTCCATATCGTTGACGGGGATACCGTTGATGAGCATAGCCACATTCTCGCTTTCAAAGCCACGCATACGGGTCTTGGCATCGCCCCAGCCGCCGCCTTCGGAGCGTGTGTACACACCGGGAGTCGTCTTGAGCACTTCGAGAAGTTCCTGATTACCGAGTTTGTATTCGATTTCCTGTGCCGAGATAGTCGACATAGCCACAGGTGTCTCACGGGTCTTACCGATCGACTGAGTCACGACGACGTCGCTGAGCATCTTCGAGTCGGTAGCCATAACGAGGACACCGAGCGCAGCCTTGGGAGCCACCTCGAGATCCTTGAAACCGATGTAGGTGACACGAAGCAGCTTGCAGCCGTCGGGCACACTGATTTTGAAATTACCGTCGACATCCGTGGGGACGCTTACCGCCGTACCTACTGCGGTGACTGTAGCACCGATCAGAGGCTCGTTGGCTTCGTCGACCACCTGTCCGGTACATTGGATGTTGGGTGCAGCCACAGCAGCCACACACGCGAGCCAAATTGCACTGGCTAAGAGAAGCAGTCTCTTCATAACGATTGATTGGGGAATTGTGTTGATTGGGTAATAAATATTGGGTTGATTATGATTGGCTTGGTCGGAGGGTACAGTTTTCAAGCCGCAAAGATACACATTTTTTCAGTGTGTTAAATATTGCAACTAAAAAAAAAAAAAGTTAAATCACCCTTACGAATACATAGCAATACGCCGCACGCCACCCCAATATTGAAAGATGACGTGCTGCAATTCAGCAAAATGTATCAGTTAGCCCACACTAATGAACAAGCCGTATGTCAACATCAGTCGATACGGAGCGTATACATCGGGCTTGCGTCATAGCGCGGCAGCGCTACAAGGCGCACAGTCCGGGTCGAATCATCGCTTCCGGGCACCACCGGACGATCCACCACGGATACGCCCACCGACGCGAGAGCTTCGCGATTCGCGCGCAACGCCGTCTCCGGCGTATTGTTATCCTTGCTGAGATGGCATAGAAATACGTGGGTAAGTTGCGGTGTGTAGATATCGCGGAGAAAAGCCGCCGTAGCCACATTGTCCATGTGTCCGTTAGGGGCCGCTATGCGCCCGCGCAGATGTATGGGATACGGGCCGTTGGCCAGCATCTCGGCATCGTAGTTGCTCTCTATCATGATATAGCGGGCCTGCCGCATATAATGATCCACGCGGTCGGTGATACAACCTAAGTCCGTGGCAATGGCGAAGGTATGATCCCCGTGAGTGATGAAGTATCCGGCATTGTCACTGCCGTCGTGACTCACTTCGAATGCAGTAATTTCAAAATTACCCAGATTGAAAGGAAACTCTTTATATATCGGACGATGATAGTCCTTGATACGGCGCGACAGGCTGTGGCGGCGAAGCATACCGTTGAGCACCTTGGGAGTACAATAGATTCCGATATGCGGATTCTTGCGCACCAGAGCATACACGTATCTCACATGGTCGGAGTGGTCGTGAGTCAGACATATACCCCGCACTTTTTCCGGCCCGATGCAGTGACGACGCAGCGTACCCCATACCTGCTCCGGATCCACACCGGCATCTACAAGAAAACCGCCGGTAGAGTCACCTATATAAGAGCAATTACCCGAACTGCCGGAGCCGAAACTGATGAAATTGAGTGTATCGCGCTCCACAGCAGGCAGCGCATCATCGGGAGCGGCCGGCTGCGGGGCGGGAGTAAATTTCTCCGCGATGTTTACCGTGAAGTCGAGTTGTTCGAGCGGTGTTTCAGTCTGAGGTTGCGCGGCGGCCGACGGAGTATCAAAATCGAATAGTCCCGGCTGGTTGAAGTCAGGATTCACTCTGTATTTTATTCGCTTAGCCATAATGAGCCGGATACCTCTATGAGTGATACAACAGGAAGATAGTAGGCGTACGGCCATAGTCATACGTAGCAGTGCGCCAATATTTGAGTGGCCGGGTGACTATTCGCTCGCCGGGGCCGGTAATGTCGGACGCCACACAAAGGAGCAATTCCGCCGGCAGGCGGGAGGCAAGCTCGGCGATAAGGCGATTGTTGCGATACGGTGTCTCGATAAAGATCTGAGTGGTGGATCGGCGGGTGATTTCGCGAGTCATATCCTGCAGTGCGGCACCACGAGCCGAAGCATCGATAGGCAGATATCCGCGAAAGATGAAGCTCTGCCCGTTGAAACCCGATGCCATGAGCGCAAGCAGTATGCTCGACGGCCCCACGAGCGGCTTCACTCTGTAGCCGCGGCGCTGTGCCTCAGCCACCGCGAGCGCGCCGGGATCGGCCACCGCCGGACAACCGGCCTCCGACATCACCGCCACATCCTCGCCCCGCTTCATCGGGTCGAGCATCGATGCCACATCACCCGCGGGGGTATGCTCATTGAGCAGCACGAAAGTGAGTGAATCGATATCGATAGCCTTGTCCACACGCTTCAGGAAGCGGCGCGCCGAGCGCAGATCCTCCACTATAAAGTGGCGTATACGCTTGATCACATCGACATTGAACTCAGGCAGCACTTCCGACAATGGCGCATCACTCATCCCTACCGGTATGAGGTAGAGGGTAGGCTGATTTTCTGTCGGTGCGGTAGCTTCATTCATATTGCAAAGATAGGAATTCCCCTCCACACCGCCAAAATTAACCGAAGTCAAAAATTTGTCGCACCTTTGCGTCCCATTTTAGCCGGCACCGACTGAATTTTAACGCTCGGAAGTTCGCCAATACATTAAAAAATACTAATTTTGTAGGCTATTTATAAACTACTCTCTCACATGAAACTCTTCAATCGTTTAATCACACTTGCAATTATCTCGTTTGGAGCCCAATTTTGGAGCTCTGCCGCCATTCCTTCAGGCTATTACGACAAATGCGAAGGCAAGACCGGCCAGGCTCTGCTTGAAGCCCTCTGCTCTACTATTTCCAGCCACACCACCATATCTTACAGTGGCCTGTGGGAGCTCTACAAGACTTCCGATATAGATGAAAACGGTCTTATCTGGGACATGTACTCCACAAAACGCTGGAATCCCGGAAAGGAACAGTGCGGCAACTACTCCTCTATCGGCGACTGCTACAATCGCGAACACTCCTTCCCCAAGAGCTGGTTCAGCGACGCATCCCCTATGGTTTCCGATGCATTTCATATCTACCCCACGGACGGTAAGGTCAACGGCCAGCGCAGCAACTATCCATTCGGCGAGTGTGCCAACGGATCTTACGTAGCCTCATCCGGAAGCGTCAAAGCTCTCGGTCGTCTCGGCTCGTCCACATTCTCCGGCTACAACGGTACCGTATTCGAGCCCGACGACATGTACAAAGGCGACTTCGCCCGCTCATACTTCTACATGGCTGCCTGCTACAACAATAAGATTGCATCCTGGAGCAGCCCCATGCTCGCCGGCAACAGCTATCCCGCATTCACCTCCTGGGCAGTCAATCTGCTCCTTAAGTGGACCCGTATGGACGAGGTGAGTGCCAAGGAGCTCAACCGTCAGGAAGTAGTCTACGGCAAGCAGAACAACCGTAACCCCTTCATCGACTATCCCGAACTCGCGGAATACATTTGGGGCAACAAGGTCGGCACACCCTGGCATGCCACCAACACCGGCACACCCGAACTCACCCAGCCATCCGACCTCTCCTCCATCAATCTCGGTTATGCCGCCGTAGGAGTGAAGCGCGAACAGAAAGTGATGGTGAAAGGCTCCAACATCACCGAAGCCGCCTATCTCTTCACCTCCGGATCCTCGGCTCTCTCCGTAAGCCCCACCACACTCACCCCCGCTCAGGTCAATCAGGGCTATAACGTCACCATAAGCCTCACATCCGCCACAGCAGGCGATATCGAAGGCTCCCTCAATATCATTTGCGGCGACATCACATCCGAAGTCTCCGTCATCTGCACAGTGGAGGATGGTCTGCCCATCTACGATGCCTCCAACATCTCCAGCGAATCATTCATGGTGCGCTGGGTGTATCTCAACGACGCCACAGACTACACCCTTCACGTTAAGCAAGGATCAGAATATGTGCCTGGATATCCCAAATCGGTAAATGCATCGTCCGAGCACTACGAAGTAGCCGACCTCGATGCCCTTACCGAATACAGTTATTATCTCACCTCCGGCTCACTCACATCCGCCGTGAAAAAGGTCACCACATCCGAAGCGCTCCCCTACATCGGCGTGATGTTCGACGGCACTCTCGCATTCGAGACTGCCCCGGGGCAGCCCTCCGATGTGGCCGAGATACTGCTCGACATTCAGAATATCGAAGAGAACGTCACAGTTGAAGTCGACGCACCCTTCCAGGTATCGACAGACAAATACAACTGGGACACCTTCATCTCCCTCACCCCCGGCGAAGAGCGCTTCTACCTGCGTGTCCTCTCGGGTGCCGAAGGCACGTATACCACATTTATCAATGTATCGTGCGACGCTTACACCAACGATCAGGCCGAAGCCAAGGCTACCGTTTCAGCCACTGCCGCCCCCGCCTCCTTCGTAGAGGACTGGGAAGACGTAGACGATGCCTCTACATCCGTCAAGGCATACAGCACTACCGAATTCCAGGGCACTGCCTGCCGCTGGAAAGTGACCAACGGCGGCTTCGGCACATCTAATCAGGACAAGGGCTTCAACAATACTACCGTACTGCGTATGAACAAAGCCACTTCGTCAAAACCTGCCGAAATCGCAATGGCCGAGGATAAGACCGGCGGTATCGGCACCGTCACGTTCGACGTAGCCAAATGGCCCAACGCCTCCGACGCGTCCATAGCCCTCACCCTCTCCTATAGCACCGACGGCGGCACCACATGGCAGACTGCCGAGACATATTCCATCAGCGAGACTACCGCCAAGACATACACTGCCGAAATCGACGTCACCGGTTCAGCCCGCATCCGCTTCTCAGCCGGCGATGGTTCCGGTCGTTGGCTCATCGACAACATCTCGATCACCAACTACTCCGCACTCGCCGCAGTCGAAGATCTCTACTACCATTCGTGGGATGCATATTGCCTCGGTGGTCAGCTTATGGTAGAGTGCAAGGACAAACCTGAGCATGTAGCTGTCTACTGCGTCGACGGCATGCTCCACGTCAATACCGATCTCGAACCCGGCCTGCACTCATTCGACCTCGCCAAGGGTCTATACATCGTGGTGGTCGACGACTTCGCCCGCCGTGTAGTAATCAAGTAATCCGAAATAATCTCAACAACACAATACATCACATTTATATACGATGAACATTTCCTACAACTGGCTTAAAGAATACATTCCCACTCCCCTCACTCCTCAGCAGCTCGCTGAAGCGCTCACTTCTATCGGCCTCGAGACAGGATCCGTAGAAGAAGTCGAGAGCATCCGCGGAGGTCTGCGCGGACTGGTGATCGGTAAGGTACTCACCTGCGTCGAGCACCCCGACAGCGATCATCTCCATATCACCACCGTAGATCTTGGCGACGGACAGGCCACACAGATCGTGTGCGGCGCCCCCAACGTTGCCGCCGGACAGACCGTTGTGGTAGCTACCGTAGGCACTACTCTCTACGACGGCGACAAGGAATTCAAGATCAAGCGCTCGAAAATCCGCGGTGTGGAATCGCTCGGCATGATCTGTGCCGAAGATGAGATCGGAGTTGGCACAAGTCACGACGGAATCATCGTTATAAGCGAAGATGTAAAGCCCGGCACCCCTGCTGCCGAATATTTCGGTCTCACATCCGACTATGTGCTTGAGGTCGATCTCACCCCCAACCGCGTCGATGCCGCCAGCCACTATGGTGTGGCACGCGACCTCTCGGCATGGAGTTTCAGCCACGCCGATGGCTTGAAAGCCACACGTCCCTCTGTCGACAGTTTCAAAGTCGACACTCCCGACGGCGCATTACCGGTAGAGGTGCTCGACACCAAAGCCTGCCCCCGCTACACCGGCCTGACTATCCGCGGAATCCACAACTGCGAGAGTCCCAAGTGGCTTAAAGACAAACTCACCGCCATCGGTCAACGTCCGATCAACGCCGTTGTCGATATCACCAATTTCATCCTCAACGGCTTCGGCCAGCCACTCCACTGCTTCGACGTGGCCAAGATCGACGGCGGCAAGGTAGTGGTGCGCACATGTCCGGAAGGCACGCCATTCATCACTCTCGATGGAGTTGAGCACAAACTCTCCGCCGCCGACCTGATGATCTGCTCCGCCACCACACCGATGTGTATCGCCGGCGTATTCGGTGGTCTGGAGTCAGGCGTCACCGAGCACACCACCGACGTATTCCTCGAATCCGCATACTTCAATCCCACGAGCATCCGCAAGACGGCACGCCGTCAGGGGCTGCAGACCGATGCCTCATTCCGCTACGAACGCGGCACCGATCCCAATATCACCCTCTACGCCATAAAGCTGGCCGCGCTCCTTATCAAAGAAATCTGCGGTGGCGAGATCTGCGGCAAGCCTGTCGACATCTATCCCGAGCCCGTCGCTCCTTTCGACGTCACCCTCGACTTCGACTATGCCCGTCGCCTCATCGGTAAGGATATCGAATCGTCGACGATGCTCGACATCGCCCGCTCGCTCGAGATGGAGGTGGTCGAGACCAATGATAAGGAAGCGCACCTCAAGGTACCCACCTATCGTGTCGACGTGCAGCGCCCCTGCGACGTTGTGGAAGACATTCTCCGTATCTACGGCTACAACAACGTGGAGATGGGCACTACCGTACAGTCGTCGCTCTCCTTCAAGTCGGCTGCCGACCTCGACTGTACTCTCACCAACCTCATATCCGAGCAGCTCACCGCTCAGGGATTCAATGAGATTCTCAACAACTCACTCACTGCCGTACGCTACTACACCGACTCCAAGGCATTCCCCGCCGACCACTGCGTAAGCCTGCTCAATCCGCTGAGCGCCGATCTGAGCGTGATGCGCCAGACACTTCTCTATGGAGGCCTCGAGTCAATTGCCCACAACGTCAACCGTCGTGCCGAAAATCTCATGTTCTATGAGATGGGTCACGTCTACACCTTCAATCCCGAAGCAGAGCCTACCGCCGAAGCCCCCCTCGCCCCTTATAGCGAGAGCTCGCATCTGGCCCTCTGGCTCACCGGCAAGGTGCGTCCCGCATCGTGGCTCGAAGGCGCAGCCGACGCTACCGTATATCACATGCGTGCTATCGTCGACAATATCTTCGCCCGCATGGGCATCGATCCCTCTTCGCTCAAACTCACGCCCGCCGAATCACCGATCTATGCGGCCGGTCTCGACATCACCTCGCGCTCCGGTCAGAAGCTCGGATCTTTCGGCATACTCGCCAAAGACCAGCTCCGGCTCTGCGGCATCAAGCAGGAAGTGATCTACGCTGAGCTCGAATGGAGCGCGATGGTTCGCATGGCAGCCCGCAGCAAAGTAAGTTCCACTCCCCTCCCCAAGACTATGGCAGTGAGCCGCGACCTCGCGTTGCTCGTCGACAAGAGCGTCACCATGCTGCAGATAGAGCAGACCGTACGCTCAAGCGAGCGCAAACTTCTCCGTGGAGTAAGCCTCTTCGACGTCTACGAAGGCAAGAACCTCCCCGAGGGCAAGAAATCATACGCTATCAACATCACCCTTCAGGACGACGAGCGCACGCTTCAGGATCGCCAGATCGATGCCGTTATGGCCAAGATCATCGCCAACCTCGAGAAGCAGCTCGGTGCCACACTCCGATAATTCAATCTAATTTAATCAATAAATACAATCTTACTTCACAATCATGGGAAGAGCATTTGAATATCGCAAAGCCCGCAAGCTCAAACGCTGGGGCAATATGTCGCGTACTTTCACACGCATTGGTAAAGAAATCACCATCGCCGCCAAGGCCGGCGGTCCCGATCCCGACTCCAACCCCCGTCTGCGCGCTCTGATGCAGAACGCCAAGGCCGCCAATATGCCTAAGGACACCGTTGAGCGCGCCATAAAGAAGGCCACCGATAAGGACGCCGGCGACTACAAGGAGATCGTTTACGAAGGATACGGTCCATACGGCATCGCCATCGTGGTGGAAGCCGCTACCGACAACAATACCCGTACCGTAGCCAACGTCCGCTCCTATTTCAACAAGCACAACGGCTCGCTCGGCACCCAAGGCTCTCTTTCGTTCATGTTTGAGCATAAGAGCGTGTTCAAGATCAAGCCTGTGGAAGGCAAGGATATCGAAGAGCTCGAACTCGAACTGATCGACTGTGGTGTCGACGAACTCGAGGCCGACGAAGAGGAAATCGTGCTCTACGCTGCTTTCGAGGACTACTCCAACGTACAAAAGTATCTTGAGGACAACGGCTACGAGATCATCTCTTCAGAATTCGAGCGTATCCCCAACGACCTCAAGGAGCTCAACGAAGAGCAGCGCGCTGCCGTAGAGAAACTCCTCGACAAGTTTGAGGAAGACGAAGACGTGCAGAACGTATTCCACAACATGAAGGACTAATCCCCCCCCCGATTAATACCACGACGGGCGCACTCGCAAGGTGCGCCCGTCGTTCATTATTATCGAGGTCAGACCGTTGGTCAGCCTATTTGTCAAGTCGTTATTTTACGGTCCAGGTGTCGCCGGCGAGGATCATCGACCGGAGCGAGTCAAACCCCTTGGCGGCTCTCACTTCGCGGATCTGCTCCTCGAGAGCATCGTTATAGGTCGGAGTTGTCACGTCGCGGATCACGCCGATAGCCAGAGGCAGATCCGTACCGTCCATCATCGCGAGCTGCTGATGCAGGAAGTTTGAGGGTGTGTGGCTGTCGTGGACGAGCACATCGTCAATCGTATAGTCATCTTCGCCGAGCGTCACAGCCTTGAGATAGAAGCCGTCCTGCACGATACCCTTCTCCTTATCCTTGCCGAAAAGCATCTTCTCGCCATCTACGAGGTGGATAGTGCGATCCGGGCGATACTGGCGGTCAGTGATCGGAGAGTGGATGCCATTGTTGTAGATCACGCAGTTTTGGAGAATTTCGGTCACGGCTGTACCCTTGTGGCTGCCGGCAGCTACCAGACACTCCTGTGTCACGGCCAGCTCCACGTCGATACTGCGGGCGAAGAAATTGCCGCGGGCACCGAATACGAGTTCGGCCGGGATGAAGGGATCCTCCACCGTGCCGTAGGGCGACGATTTCGACACGAATCCACGAGCCGACGTAGGCGAATACTGACCTTTCGTCAGGCCGTAGATCTTATTGTTGAGCAGAAGTATATTGATGTCGATATTTCGGCGTACGGCGTGGATGAAGTGATTACCGCCGATAGCGAGACCGTCGCCGTCGCCGGAGATCTGCCATACGGTAAGTTCGGGATTGGCCAGTTTCACACCGGTAGCTACGGCAGCGCCGCGGCCATGTATGGTATGGAAGCCGTAGGTATTCATATAATACGGCAGACGCGACGAGCAACCGATACCCGAGATCACTGCCGTCTGATGAGGAGCAACGCCCAGAGTGGCCATTGCCTTATGGAGCGAGTTGAGTATGGCGTGGTCACCGCAACCCGGACACCAGCGTACCGGCTGGTCGCTCTTATACTGTGCGGGGATATATGTAGTCTGTTCCATTATGTCAATCCTTTAGTAGTGATTTTACGGCCTCGGCAACCTCTTCCACAAGGAAGGGCTGACCCTGCACTTTGTTGATTCGCTCTATGTGAGCCGAGGGGAAGCGGCTCTGCAGATACGATGCGAGCATACCGGTATTGAGCTCGGCCACGATCACACGCTTGTAGCGGCTCAGTATCTCGCCCATATTTGATGGCAGAGGACTGATGTAGCGGAGTTGCGCCAGATCCACGGGGATGCCTTGAGCGGTGAGTTCGGCGGCTGCCGTGCGCAGATGGCCGTATGTGCCGCCCCAGCCTACAAGGAGAGTGTCGGTAGGCACGCCGGCCTCTATCACCTCCTGGGCAGGAATATCATTAGCTATGCGCTCTATCTTCTCGCGGCGGGTCATCACCATCTTCTCATGGTTGACGGGATCGGTGGAGATCGCACCCGTCACGCAATCCTTCTCAAGACCACCGATGCGATGGGCGGCACCTTCGGTACCGGGGAGAGCCCAATAGCGCACGAGGTTCTCCTCGTTGCGGTCGTAAGGACGCCAGCCGCCGGCATCGATGCGCTCCTGCGGCAGATAAGGCGGACGGATGGCGGGATATTCGTTATCCTCGGGAATACGCCAGGCCGACGAGCCGTTGGCGATAAAGGCATCCGTTAGCAGTATCACGGGAGTCATATGCTCTATGGCTATACGGCAGGCTTCGAAAGCCATGTCGAAACAGTCGGTCGGCGACAGCGGTGCCACTACAGCCAGCGGCGACTCGCCGTTGCGGCCGTAGAGAGCGTGCAGGAGATCGGTCTGCTCGGTCTTGGTAGGCAAGCCGGTGGAAGGGCCGCCACGCTGCACGTCGATCACCACGAGCGGCAGCTCGGCCATCACAGCCAAGCCGATAGCCTCGCTCTTGAGCGCCAGGCCCGGACCCGACGTAGAAGTCACGGCCAGATTGCCGGCAAATGATGCGCCGATTGCCGAGCACACTCCGGCTATCTCATCCTCCATCTGCACAGCCTTCACCCCAAGATCCTTGCGCTTGGCCAGTTCGTGGAGTATATCAGTAGCGGGAGTGATCGGGTAGCTACCAAGGAAAAGCGGACGACCCGACTTCTCGGAAGCCATGATCAGCCCCCACGCAGTAGCGGTATTGCCGTTGATATCGGTATATACGCCCGGAGTGGCGTCGTTGGATTCCACGCGGTATGTCGATACCGAGGCGTGGATATTGTGGCCGTAGTTGTAGCCGGCGGTAAGCACCTTCATATTGGCGTCGAAGATTGCAGGCTTCTTGCCGAATTTCTTCTTCAGGAAACGCTCCACGGCATCCATCGGGCGGTCAAACAGCCAGCATATCAGACCGAGCGCAAAAAAGTTGCGGCATTTGTTGATAGCCTTTGCGTCAAGACCGCTGTCGGCAAGCGTGGCGCGTGTCATCGAAGTGATCGGCACCTCCACCACCTGAGCGCGCAGCCCGAGTTCCTTATAGGGATCGTCCGTAGTGAAAAGAGCCTTGCGCAGATCCGACTCGGTCATCGAGTCTACATCGACGATAGCCACACCGCCATCCTTCAGATGGCGCACATTCTGCTTCAGGGCGGCCGGGTTCATAGCCACGAGCACATCGGCGCGGTCGCCGGGTGTATGCACACCGCGGCCCACACTCACCTGAAAGCCCGACACTCCGCCGAGCGAGCCCTGCGGAGCGCGGATTTCGGCCGGATAGTCGGGGAAGGTCGATACCTCATTGCCCAGCCCTGCCGATACATTGGTAAAGATATTGCCCACGAGCTGCATGCCGTCGCCGGAATCTCCGGAGAAGCGTACCACTACCTTGTCGAGGGTCTTTACACTTGTGTCTGGTAACATTTTTCGCTGTATAATTTAGTCGGTTATACGTTATTCGGTTGATTGGTGATCAGATTGCAAAGTTATGCAATTTTTCCGCATCGTCGGGAATATCCGGTGAATAAACCCTGCATTATTAACCGATTTCGGGAAATAACTTGCGTAACGTGTCGACCAGATCGAGTTTCTCCCACGTAAAGAGTTCGACCTCCACCTCCTTCGCCGGCTCATACTTCGACTCAAAGCGCTTGCGCACCACCCTGGGTGTGCGGCCCATGTGGCCGTAGGATGCCGTCTCGGCATATATCGGCTGGCGCAATTTCAGACGCTCCTCGATAGCATAAGGGCGCATATCCACAGCCTCGGCCACACGGCGCGAGATCTCAGCATCGGTCAGTCCGCCATTGGCAGTGCCGTAAGTATTGATGTAGAGGCTCACGGGCTGAGCCACACCGATAGCATAAGCCACCTGCACAAGCACCTGACGGGCCACGCCGGCCGCCACCAGATTCTTGGCTATATGGCGCGCAGCATAAGCAGCCGAGCGGTCCACCTTCGAAGGATCCTTACCGGAGAAAGCACCGCCGCCGTGAGCGCCGCGGCCTCCGTAAGTATCCACTATGATCTTACGACCCGTAAGACCGGTATCGCCGTGAGGGCCGCCGATCACAAACTTGCCCGTAGGATTGACGTGAAGCGTCACATCATCGCCGATCATGACAGCCACCTCCGGCTTGAGCTTAGCCTTGACGCGCGGCAGCAACACGCGGCGCACGTCAGCCGTGATCTTATCCACCATAGCCTGATCGGCCTCCTCCTGTGTCATCGCGCCTTGTGGCTGGATAAACTCGTCGTGCGATGTCGAGATCACTATTGTGTCCACCCTTACCGGGCGTCCGTCCGGAGTATACTCCACCGTCACCTGACTCTTGGAGTCGGGACGCAGATAGGAGCGCAGATTGCCGTGATTGTTGATATACACCATCTCCTTCACCTCGCGGCGGATATCGGCCAACTCCTTAAGAAGCATATGAGAGAGTTGAAGCGGGAGGGGCATATACTGGTCTGTCTCATCGCAGGCGTAACCGAACATCATACCCTGGTCTCCCGCACCCTGCTCCGAAGCCTCGGCGCGTTCCACACCACGATTGATATCAGCGCTCTGCTCATGGAGAGCCGAGAGCACCCCACACGACTCAGCCTCAAACTTCAGTTCCGAACGATTGTAGCCGATACGGGATATCACATTGCGGATCACGTCCATCAGATCGATATATGCCTGCGACTTCACCTCACCGGCCACCGTGACATGGCCGGTGGTGACAAGCGTCTCGCAAGCCACCTTCGACTGCGGATCGCGCGCCAGGAATTCATCGAGGATAGCGTCGGATATCTGGTCGGCCACCTTATCGGGATGCCCCTCCGATACAGACTCAGAGGTAAAGAGATAATTCTTGGGATCAGTAATTTTGCTCATATTGTATATGTGACTATAAAAAAATAATGGCGTTGCGTCTCGAAAGCGAGGCAATGCCAAAATCACATATATATTGTACTACCTTTCCGACCCGCACGCGGGTCACCCGTAGTGTATCGGCGTGTCGACGCTCTGAAAGCGCGAGCGACGCTCGGTAGCGATTTTAGCATTTTTTTTTGGAAGTGGTTGCAAGCAGCCAAATCTGTCCACTTTCGATGCTGCAAAGTTACAAAAAATAATCCGCCCCACCAAATTCAGTTTAAGACTTAAAAAAGAAGAAAGGGTGCACTCGCGTGCACCCCTTCGGAGAGATAGATATTGTGTAGAGAGGGATTACATTACGTAAACCTTGGCAGCT
>JAIDTT010000086.1 GCA_029060545.1 Paramuribaculum sp.
GGAGCCTACAGATTGCCGAACGGCAATCCTGGCTCCGTCACCCGCAATCAAAGCATTGCGCAGCCTGCCTCCGACCGGCAGCAACTCGGCCGAGCTTCTTCGCACGAAAAGCGTACAATGACATTTTTACCATAATTTTTCTCCGGATCCCGACAACCTCGTAGGGAGATCGCTTCGCGATGTAAAAAAAAGAGCCGGGGACACCGGCTCCTATTCAGATATATATCGTGAGTATATCAACTATTCGGGATGGATGCGATCGATACCAAGTCGTATACGGCGCACTGTCTCTTCAACGCCAAGCAGCTCTGTGATATCAAACATGTGCGGACCCTTGCACTCGCCTACTACGGTGAGGCGGAAGGCATTCATCACATTACCCATGTGATAGCCATTGTCGGTAATCCAGCCGAGCACAACCGGTTCGGCAGCTGCCGATGAGAAGTCGTCGAGACCCTCGAGCACACCGATAAGCTCTTCCATGATGCGGGGGGTATCTTCGCTCCAACGCTTCTTCACAGCTTTTGGATCATAACTGTCGGGCTCCACGAAGAAGTAGCGGCTCTGCTCCCAGAGATCGCTCACGAAATTGATGCGGCCTTTCACGAGGCTTACCACGCGCTGGATATAACTGTCGTCGTAAGCGTTGGGGTCTACACCGTGGGCGCGAAGCACCGGCTTGAAGAGTTCGGCCAGTTCGGCATCGGGCATCTCCTGAAGATACTTGTGATTAAACCACTTGCCCTTCTCGAAGTCAAACTTGGCACCTGAGCGCGAGCAATGATCGAAGGAGAATTTTTCGATCAGTTCCTCCATCGACATAATTTCGGTATCGTCGCCGGGATTCCAGCCTAAAAGTGCGAGGAAGTTGACCACTGCCTGAGGCAGATAGCCACGCTCACGGTAGCCCGACGAGATTTCGCCCGACTTCGGATCATGCCATTCGAGAGGGAACACGGGGAAGCCGAGACGGTCGCCGTCGCGCTTGCTCAGTTTACCCTTTCCGTCGGGCTTGAGGAGCAAGGGCAGATGCACGAACGCAGGCATAGTGTCGGCCCAACCGAATGCTTCGTAAAGCAGCACGTGGAGCGGAGCCGAGGGAAGCCACTCTTCACCGCGGATCACGTGGGTCACCTCCATCAGGTGGTCATCTACGATGTTGGCAAGGTGATATGTGGGTAGATCGTCGGCACTCTTGTAAAGCACCTTATCGTCGAGAATCGAAGAGTTGATCGTTACGGTGCCGCGCAGCAGGTCGTTGACCTTCACCTCACGGCCGGGCTCGATCTTGAATCGCACCACGTATTTTTCGCCGGCGTCGATGAGTCGCTTCACTTCGTCGGCAGGAATAGACAGAGAATTACGCATCGACATACGGGTGGAGGCATCGTACTGGAAGTTGGGTGTAGCGGCGCGGGCAGCTTCAAGTTCAGCGGGAGTATCGAAAGCGATATAGGCACGTCCGGCGTCAAGCAGCTTGGCCACGTGCTCGCGATAGATATCGCGACGCTCGCTCTGCTTGTATGGACCATACTTGCCACCCTCTCTCACTCCTTCGTCTATGGTGATGCCGAGCCACGCGAGAGCCTCATTAATGTAATCTTCAGCTCCCGGCACGAAGCGCTGGGAGTCAGTATCCTCGATACGCAGTATCATATCGCCGCCATTCTGGCGCGCGAAGAGATAATTATAGAGAGCGGTGCGTACACCGCCTATGTGAAGAGGCCCTGTGGGCGACGGTGCGAAGCGCACCCTTACTTTTCGTTGCATAACTAAATATCAGTTGATCGTATATTGTGGCGCAAAATTACAAAATCCGAAGCCAACGGCAAAGAATTGGCTCGGAATCAGTCGACGCATATCTCGTCGACGAAAATAAATCCCTTGCAGCCTGCACCACGGCTGTCCCACGACGGGATAGCGTCGACGCAACCGGCCTCTACCTTGACGTAGCGCGCCGGAGTGGATGCGAAGTTGAGGGTATGGGTGCGGATCTCCTGCACATTCTGTCCGGCCTGCTCTGGGATGAGCTTCGCTACCTGAGTGAATTCTTTGCCGTCGGTCGACACGGACACTACGATCTCCTCGGCATCGAATATCCAGTTGGGGGTATCTACGAGGTTGCGCAGTATGACGCGGTGCACGGGCACAAGGCGATTGAGATCTACGGTAGCCACCAGCGGTGTACCCTCGAAGCCTATCCACTCGCCGGTATTGAATGCGCTTCCGCCGAAGCGGCCGTCGGTAAGCAGCGAGGGGCCGGTGGAGGTGTAGCGCGAGTGGGGCGTAGTGGCGAAGGTCACTTCGCAGGAGGTAGCTTTATTATATGTGACCGTATCGGAAAACATACGGCTTTCGCCTGTAGGCCGGAAAGCCTTGGCATTGAAGCGGCAGTTTGATTCGATCACCACCGGCTCGGTGTAGAGCGGACTGGCGAGTGTGGGTACTGAGCCATCTGTGGTATAGTGGATCGGCGCATTGTCTATGGTGCGAAGATCGGCCACTATTTTGTTTTTGCCGTAGTCGGATACGAGACCGCCCTGGATGTCAAACACATGGGTGGCGTAGTTGTAGCCGAGCGTGCGGTAAAGATCAATAAGTCGGGGCAGACGCTGAGTGAAGGCATCATAGTCCTTCTGCTCGGGGGCGAGCCACTGCACTTCGCTCAGAGCGGCAAGTCGGGGCAATTCCATGTATTCCACGTGGGGGAATGTCTCGATATATTCGGTCCAGAGATTGGACTGCGCGCCAAGTATATGCTTGGCTTCATCTTCGGTAAGACCGGCCACAGGGTCGAGGCTGTAGACTTTGTCCACAGGCACATATCCGCCGATGCCGAGAGGCTCGGATGCCTGGTCGCGGCTCTGGCAGTAGTCGAAGTAGCAGTAGTTGGTAGGCGTCAGGATAGCGTCGTGACCCTGACGGGCAGCTGCGATAGCTCCTTCGGCACCGCGCCACGACATCACTGTGGCGCCGGGGAAGAGACCGCCCTCGATGATTTCGTCCCAACCGATCATCTTACGACCGAGACCGGCAAGAGTATTGGCGGCGTGAGCCATAACCCACGACTGGAGCTTCTGCTCCTTGGAGCTATGCTCATCCGACACAAAACCCAGCTCGGCAATGCGGGCCTGACATTTCGGGCACTCCTCCCAGCGGAATTTGGGACACTCGTCACCACCTATATGTATATATTCCGAGGGGAAGAGTTCCACCACTTCGGTAAGTACATCGTCGATAAACTGCAGGGTGGAATCGTTGCCGGCGCATAGCACATCATCCGACACACCCCAGCGGGTCCACACCTCGTATGGACCGCCGGTACAACCGAATTCGGGATATGCAGCCAAAGCTGCGAGCATATGTCCGGGAAGGTCGATTTCGGGGATCACGGTGATATGGCGATCGGCGGCATACTTCACGATGTCGCGCACTTCGTCCTGCGTATAATACCCGTCGTAGGGCTTGCCGTCAAGCGAATCGAAGTCGTGACCCACACAGGTGCCTTTGCGCTTGGCACCGATCTCGGTGAGCTTGGGATACTTCTTGATTTCAAGACGCCAGCCCTGATCGTCGGTGATATGCCAGTGGAAGCGGTTGATATTGTGGAGAGCTATCATATCAATAAACTTCTTTACCGAATCGGCCGGGAAAAAGTGGCGCGAGGTGTCGAAGTGAGTGCCGCGGTAGGAGAATCGAGGATAGTCGGAAATCTTCACTGCCGGGAAGCTGACCTTACCCTTTCCGCCTGCGGGAATCGACTTACGTAGAGTCTGTATGCCGATGAAGCCGCCGGCAGCGGAGGCACCGTCGATGGTGATTTGCTTCGGAGTCACTTCGAGGATGTATGCTTCGGGATTGGCGCTCTTGAGCGAAGCCGTGAGTACGATGGCATTGGATTTGGGCGCCTTGTCGGTCACCTTCAGATCGAAGCCGGTAAGCTCCTTGATATATCCGGCAAGCAGTTCGGCATTGCGCCGCAGGGCAGCATCGGCAGCGGGATACACGATTTTAGTGGAGGAACTGAGCTGAAAGGCTTTGGCATCCTCGGTGACGGAAATGGATTTGGGCAGAGGCACTACTTCATACTGAGCCGTACGCACCCCGCAAAAACCTGAAACAAACACACATAGCATAGCAAATGCTGTGGCGGCGATTTTTTTCATTCGGACTTATTGAAGTTAATAGATTGATGTAATTTCGATTGGTAGTTAGCAAAATTACAAAAATCAATCGGATATTTCAATAAAATTTGCATTGTTAAAAGTTAAATGTTAATTTAGCCTGCCGCTACGGTAGCGGACAAATCTTTTTGACCACGCCGATTGTTATTAGTACGTAAAACATTTAAAAACTATATCGACATGAAACCCCTCAACATCGTATTGGCAGTAGCCGGCGGCGCTCTCGTAGGCGCAGCAGTAGGTCTCCTCTTCGCCCCCGACAAAGGCGAGAACACACGTAAAGAAATCGCTAAATTCCTTCGTTCGAAAGGCATTATCCTGAAGAAAAAGCAGCTCGACGAGCTTGCCGAGGAACTCGAAGAAGAAATAGCCGAATCTTAAAAGGAACACTCATAAATACATACCCGCAATGAGCAAAACGACATTTTTATACGCATTTTTAGGCGGTGCTCTGATCGGCGCTACGGCAGCCGTGCTGTTTGCCCCGCAGAAGGGCTCTGACCTTCGCCGTAAGATTAAGGAAACCCTCCAGAAGAAAGGCATACTCTGCTCCGAGAGCGAAATCGACGCACTCGTGGCTCAGCTCACTGCCGACATCGACGACTAAGTAAATGGGCGAGAAAAGCGAATCACTCTCTACGCTGTGGCTTAAGCTGAAGCAACTCGCTCAGCTCAAGTACGATTACGCCCGGCTCACCTTTGCCGAGAAGCTCACCATGATTCTGGCTATGCTCGCACTCGGATTGGTGTGCCTCTTCGGCGTGATGATAATGCTCTTCTTCCTGTCGGTAGCATTGGCCGAGTTGATAGCCTCGTCGATAGGTATGGCTTGGGCCTGCACTATCATCGCCGGTATCTACCTGATAGCATTGGTAGTAGTGGTGTGTCTGCGTAAGCCTCTGTTCATTGATCCGATATCACGGTTTATCACCAAGCTTTTACTTTAATACGCTATGCGACAGATTAACGACAAGGAATCCGATGGCTTCGTAGAGAAGAAAGGCTACGGAATCGACGAGTTGCGCTACCGGCGTGCCTACGCCATGGCGCGCTACGAGATGGCCAAGATGGGGCTGCAGGAGCAGATCAATGCCGTGCGCTCGGGCATCGGCGACAAATTCGCCGTCAAAGGCATAGCAGGCCGCCTGATGGGCAGCCTCAACTACCTTGACTGGGCCATTCTGGCATTCCGGGTGGTATCGAAGATTAAGAAGTGGCGCCGGCGCAAGAGCTGATCCACGCCCGCATACATAATTTATATCCAACACACTCTCCGGGAGCATTCTCCCTGAGAGTGCTTTCACATTTCAACTCAATAAGCAATGACCGACTATATGGAAGTGAAGGTGACACTGAGTCCCTTCAGCGAACCTGTGGCCGACGTTTTGGCAGCCGTACTTGCCGACGCCGGTTTTGAAAGTTTTGTAACAGACGAACCGTGTCTTACAGCCTACATCCGCGCCGACCGATACAGCGACGATATGGCCGCACTCGTCGACGAGCTGCCTTTTGAGGGCGTGAGCGCCACATGGGAAGCAACCTTCGTCGAGGGTCGCGACTGGAACAGCGAGTGGGAAAAACACTACTTCCAGCCCATCGTGGTGGGAGAGCAATGCGTAATCCACAGTTCATTCCACACCGACATACCCCGTTGCCGCTACGATATAGTGATAGACCCCAAGATGGCGTTCGGCACCGGCCACCACTTCACTACGCGTCTGATACTGCAGCGACTGCTCAAAGCCGATCTCGAAGGCAAGAGCATGATCGACGTAGGTACCGGCACTGCCATTCTGGCCATATTGGCGGCAATGCGCGGAGCTGCGCCCGTCACCGGAATCGAAATCGACGAAGGCGCATACCTCAACGCCATCGAGAATGTGAGCCTCAACCATGTAGACACGGCAGTGAGCCTGATACTCGGCGACGCATCGGCTTTGGCACAGATTCAGTACGAGGCCGACCTGCTCACAGCCAATATCAACCGCAACGTGATCACCGCCGACCTGTCCGCCTATGCCAAATCAGTGAAATCAGGGGGCACCGTACTCCTCAGCGGCTTCTACCGCGCCGACGTAGCCATCGTGCGCGAGGCAGCCGAAGCCTGCGGCCTTACTTACGTAAGCACCACCGACGACAACGACTGGGCCTGCGTCGAATTAGTGAAGCCGTAAGTTTGCGTTTTCAGCGGAAATGCGTATCTTTGCGTATTATGATTAAACGCAACATTATCACGGCTATTCTTGCCCTGCTCACGCTCTGCGGCTCCGCCAGGGCATCGGAATCAAAAGAGATCACCGGCTGGCGCCACTTCGCATGGGGCGCCGAAGTAGGAGGCGCCATCGACCTGACCAGCAACGACATGAGCTCGGCCAACCTAAGCGCTTACGTAGGCTACCGCAACTCCTGGCTCGACATCATCGGCATCGGTGCCGAAGTGGATATGATGGTATCCAACGGCGTACGGGCCTTCCCCGTATATGCGATCATGCGCACATCCTTCTCGTCGAAGCCGCAGCTGCTCTTCTTCGATCTCCGCGCAGGCGTGGCCTTCAACAACATCAACAATGCTGCCGAGCAAAACCGTCTCTACCTCTCCCCCTCGCTCGGCGTGAATCTGGCCAAAGGCAAGGATTTCCAGTCGTATGTATCGGTAGGCTACGTCTACAACGGACTAAAGTCGCTCACCGTCGACGACGAATTTCATCATCTCAACGGCCTGCACATGGGCTGCCTCCGACTCGGTATCTCATTCTAAAAAACTCGTAGGCTGTATGAACCCCGTGAAAGTACGAATCATCAATCGGTCCGACAATCCTATGCCGGCCTATGCCACTGAAAGCGCAGCCGGAATGGATGTGCGCGCATATCTTCAGGAGCCGGTGGAGCTTGCCCCACTGCAGCGCGCCCTCATCCCCACCGGACTATATATGGAACTCCCGCAAGGCTACGAATGCCAGATGCGCCCCCGCAGCGGTCTCGCCATGCGCCACGGCATCACCCTGCTCAACACTCCCGGCACCATCGACGCCGACTATCGCGGCGAGATAGGCGTGATTCTTATCAACCTCTCCGCCGAGACATTTACAGTCAATCCCGGCGAACGAATATGCCAGATGGTGATAGCCCCGTGTTGCCACGCCGAGATCGAGCAGGCCGATACCCTCTCCGATACCGACCGTGGTGCAGGAGGATTCGGTCACACCGGCATGAAATAATCTAAGCATGATCCCACACATGAAGCAACACTCCCCACTCCGCAGATTATCCTTCGTGATGGCAATGGTGGCCGTAGGGCTGATGGCTCTGTCCCAGCTGTCGGCCGGCGCCAAAGGGCCATCCGCCGATCAAAGAGAGCGCAACGCCGCCAAAGCGCGCGACCTATATGTGGAGGCGATGCAATATATGGCCATGGACGATCCCGACGCCTGCGCCACACTGATACGCCGTGCCTATGCCCTCAACCCCGACGACAACGATATCAAATACGAACACGGCCTGATGCTGGCAGTCACCTCCGCCTATATGGGCGGATCGAAAGCCCGCGAAGGCGTGGAGCTGATGCAGCAGGCGATATTGGCCGAACCGGATAACACCGACCGAGGCCTCCGCTTTATGAATGTGGTGTCGAAACTGCCCGGCGTGGAGTTTTCAGCCGACGATCTTCTGGCTATACTCTCGCGCCTGTACTCCGCGGCCTACGACCGCTCCCTCATAGCCAGCACCTATGCGGCAATGCTCCGCAGCTCCAATAATATCGACTCCGTCCGCAAGAGCATCGCGATACTCGACTCTCTCGAATACGTCGAAGGCATTTCACAGGAAGTATCCACCGCCAAGGCGCAGGCCTACGCCAATATCGGCGACACAGTAGCCTCTCTTGCCGAGGTGCGCAAACTCTACGCGGCTCACCCCGACAACCCCGACTATCTGATGATCCTCGGCGTGACGAGCGACCTCTTCGGCTACACCGATTCGGCCTTTGCCCGCTTCGACCAAGGCATCGAGCGCTTCCCCGAGCTGCCCGACTTCCACATGCGCAAAGCCGTATCGTATGCGGAGAAGAGCGATACCGCAGGTGTGATCAGCGTGCTCACCAATGCCATGGCCGTGCCGGAACTTGAGTTTGGAATCAAGCAGCAGATGCTCCAATATTTCACACAAGCCCTCTTCACCGGCCACTACGATTTGCTGCTCGATCCTATGAAGTCCCTCGTAGCCACATATCCCGACGAATACGACGCTCTGTTCGACTATGCGCTTATAGCTGCCGAAGCTGGCGACACAGCCACAGCGCTCACTCAGTATGAGGTAGCGCGCAAGCTCGATCCGGCCAATATGCGTGGCTACTCCATGGCTGCCCACCTCTACGATGAGTCGGGCGATTTCGACAAAGCGATTGCCATGGTGCGGAAAGGTATCGTAAAGTCCGACAGCCCCGATCCCCTCCGCCAGTATCTGATTTACCTCCATGTAATTCACGACCGCTATGCGGAGGCACTCCCCTATGTCACGGAATTTATCAATGATCTCTCCCGCGGCTTCGATATCGATGCCGCTTTGGCCGAAAGAGTCGTTACCGAAGCCGACACTATGGACTTTGTGATTGATCCCGGGCTCCTCGGCGGCAACGACGAGGATGAGTTCGCGATGGCTATTGACTCGATCGAAGGCATCGGTAATCCGGTCGACACCCTTCAGCTGCTCGGCGAACTGTATCTCCAGCGCGCCGACATATACATGAAGCTCGACAAGATGAAGAAGGCCATCCCCGACTACGAGATTGCGCTCCGCGTGATGCCCGACAACTGGCTCCCCTACAATAACTACGCTTATATGCTCGCCGACCGCAACACTCAGCTCGACCGCGCCCTCGAACTGGCCGAGAAGTCAATGAAACTCGTCGACGACGCTTCCGACGGCGAACAGCACTTCACCTCCATCGGCGACACCTACGCATGGGTGCTGTATCGCCGTGGAGAACTGCTCAAAGCCAAAGAGCTTATCGATCAGGTGCTCGACATTGATCCGGAGCTGTCGGCCGAAGTACTCGACCACGCCGGCGACATATACAGCGCACTCGGCCTTAAGGATGAAGCTGTAGGCTTCTGGACAGAAGCTCTCGCCAAAGATCCCGACGATCCTGAAGCAATAACCGAAAAGATCAAAACCAACAGCCCTACACCAGCCGATGAATAAACTCCTCCGACACGCTATAATACCGCTACTCGTAGCCATGACAGCCGCTACTGCATCCTCGTGCGGCTCATCGCGCAAGATAGCTGCTGACTCATCTACGGTCGACTATACCGTAGCCTCAGCGGCGGCGGCATCCGACCTGAAAACCGAAATATCCACCGTAGCCTCTGCCTATGGCGAGTGGGAGCGGCTCCGGCTGCCCGTAAAGGTGGAGCTGACGTCACCCAAATCCATGAGTGTCAGCGGCACAGCCACAATGATACGCGACCGTGCAATCCACATCTCTCTGCGATTCTTCGGCTTCGAGATCGGTTGGATGTACCTCACACCCGACTCCATCACCATAGCCGACAAGCACAACAAGCGATATATGTCGGAAGCCATCCGCCCCTTCCTCGCCGATGCGCCCGTCACTATAGCCAACGTACAGGACCTTCTGCTCGGACGTATGTTCGAGATAGGCTCGGCCACCGCCCTTACCCCGGCACAAGCAGCGAAAGGCACCGCAGAACTCGACCTGGAATGTTACTTCATCCCCGGCAACGAAACCTCGGCCAACTTCAGTTGCGGATTCGCGCTCATCCCTTCAGCCTCCGAGATAAGCCCGCTGCTACTGCTAGCCACGGTGATAGGCGGCAAAGGCGAACCGGTACAGGTTAAATATGACGATGCCACTTTGACTCCGGCCGGCCCGATGTCGACAGCAGCCACACTATCCTACTCCACAGGGAAGACACCCCTCGAAGCCACACTCCGGTGGAATTTCGACAAATCACGATGGGGCAACGATGTAGAACTTCCGTCGGTATCCGTGCGCGGCTATTCCCGCGTCACCCTCGACATGATAATGGCAATGATCAGCAAGCTATGAGACTGAAGTTGTGGATCGGCATATTACTTCTTGCAGCCGCATTGGCCACCGCGGCCGCTGCGCCTAAAAAACAGCAGCGCACCGTCAGCACTGCCAACAAGGAGAAAACCGCCACCCAGCAGAAGATCAAGGAGACCGAACAGAAGATCAAAACCAACGCATCGGAGACCGAGAAGTCGCTTGCCGAACTGCAACTTCTGCGTGGCGAGATCAACGCCAAAGAGCGGCAGATAGCCGCCGCGCAGGCTCAAGTCGACTCGCTCAACACCGTGATTACCACAGCCACCGACTCCATCGCTACCCTCAACGATGGTCTCAAGGAGATGGAGCGGACCTACATCCACGCACTTCGCCGCCTGCAAGGCTCGCAATACGCCACCAACATCCTCGCTTACATATTCTCATCCAATACATTCCACACGGCCTACAGCCGACTCCGCTATCTCCGTGAGTTTGCCGACTGGCGCAAACGCCGCGTAGCCGAGATCCAACGCGTACGCGCCGAGATCGAGACGCAACGCAACCAACTTGCCGGCCTGCAATCGGAGCGCACCGCCGTACTCGCCTCGCTCAATTCTGATCAGGCCGTACTCGTCACCAAGCGCAACGACACCGACCGCCTCGTCACCCGGCTCAAGAGCGACGGACGCAACCTTCAGGCCGCTCTCGCCAAAGAGAAACAGCGTCTGGCTTCGATCGACAACGAGATCACCCGCATGATGCAGCAGGAGGAGCAGGAGCGCAAGAAGCGTCAGGAAGCCGAACGTAAAAAGAAACAGCAGCAACAGCAGCCCAAAAAGAACGGACAGCAGCAGCCGACACCGCCCAAAAAGAACTCCGGCAGTGGCTCCGCCACTACCCCGTCTACTCCTCCAAAGCCATCGGTCAGCGTCGACAACTCCGATCCCGATGCAGCTATGACAGCCAAATTCAACAATGCCAAGGGCTCGATGACCTTCCCCGTACCGTCGCCCTACCGCATTGTGTCCGACTACGGCGCCGCGGCCGGCCGACCATTCAATACAGGCATCGAGATCGTGTGCGACGGTGCTCCCACAGCGCGCTCCATCTACGAAGGCACCGTATCGCGAATCTTCGAGAACACCAATGGCAACTACACCGTGATGGTGCGCCACGGAGCATATATCTCCGTCTACTACAACATTCAGTCACTGTCAGTTAAATCAGGCGCCAAAGTATCAGCCGGACAAGCCCTCGGCACCGTAGCCATGGACTCGCGTCTCGGCAAGCCTATGCTCCACTTCGAGATCCGCAAAGGTAGTCAGACAGTCAATCCTACCCCATGGCTACGCTGACCACCACCCTGCGCAAGCGCATCACAGGCCGGATACTCCGGTCGCTCGCCGTATTCGGCTCGGTAGAGATGCTTACGATGTGCTGCAATGTAGTTCGCACCAAGCTCATAGCCCTATGGGTAGGCACGGCAGGCGTCGGTCTGATGGGACTATTCTCCACAGCTCTCGAAATGCTATCGCAGCTCACCCAACTATCGCTGCGCACAGTCACCGTACGCGACATCGCCGCGGCCGACAGCCGGCGGCGCACAGCCATAAGCAAATCAGTAGCCCTATACGGCCTGCTGCTTGCCGCCGGCGGAGCCGCCGTCACGGCCCTGCTTGCCCCCCTCCTCAGCGCCCTCACATTCGGCAATCTCGGCTACACATGGGCCTTTGCAGCTCTCGCGCTGGCAGTAGCAGCCACCACCTACACATCAGCCCAATCGGCCATACTGCAAGGCCACAGCCTGCTGCGCCGCATAGCCATCGCTTCCGCCATAGGAGTGCCGGTATCGCTTGCCGCAGCCATACCTATGATCTACTACTGGCGCATCCTCAGCATCATACCTATTATAATAGTGTACACTTTGGTCATGGCCACACTATTCTTCACCCTGCGCTACCGCCCCGACGGTGAGGCGCCACATATCCGGGGGCGACAGCGCCGCGAACTGTGGGGCTCATTCGCACGGCTTGGTATGTATCTGTCGATGGCAAGCGCACTTACCTATGGCGCATCATATCTGCTCATGTCCTACATCAATCACCGCGCCGGCACGTCGGAAATGGGGCTGTATCAAGCCGGCTACTCCCTGTCGGTACGCTATGTAGGCATAATCTTCACAGCTATGGCCATGGAATATTATCCGCGCCTGGCAGGCGTAGACAGTCCGTGGCGCATAAGCGTGATGATGAGCCGGCAGACCTCGGTGAGTCTGGCAGTGATTGCGCCGTGTGCCGTAGCTATGATGCTGCTCGCGCCATGGATCGTTGACCTGCTCTACACCGGATCCTTTCACCCCGTAGTGCCGATGGTGACCTTCGCCGCCGCATCCCTGCCGCTCCGCGCTTGGTCTTGGGCTATGGGATTCGTAGTGCTCGCCGGTGGCAACGGCCGAATCTACCTCTTCGCCGAAGCCATGAGCGCCATAATCGGTACCGCGCTCAACATCACGGGCTACGCTCTGGCCGGGCTCACCGGCCTCGGCATCTCCTTTATATTATGGTATGCCATCTACTCCCTTATCGAAGTATGGCTGCTGCGACGCTACTACGGAGTGACCACCGCGCCCCGCGTAGCCATCCTTGCATTGACCTGCTCCGCAGCCCTCCTTGCCCTCGGCATTGCGATTTTTTGCTGGCGCGAAGTAGCTATTTAGAAAAACTTTTCGTATCTTTGCCCCGCTTTTTAGCATCCCGTGTGATGGGAAATTAAGAAGCATCTTAATTTTTAGTAACACATTTCAAAACCAACTCATTCCAATGAAGACTTTCAAACTTGAAGCCCAGCCCCGTACCGATCTGGGTAAGAAAGCAGCCAAGACCCTGCGCAAAGAAGACAAAATTCCCGTAGTGCTCAATGGTGGCGCTATCGTTGACCTCCCCTACACCGCCGCCCTCAAGCCCGGCGAAAAAGTAGTTGAGATCGGCAATGGCAAAGGCCTCATCACCACCGACCTCTACGTAACCAAGGATAGCGTGCGCAACCTCGTATATACCCCCGACATCTTCGCTATCGAGCTCGACATCAACGGCGAAAAGCGTATGGCCGTGCTCAAGGACATCCAGTTCCACCCCGTTAAGGACTCCATCCTCCACATGGATCTCCTTGAAGTAAACGACACAAAGCCCGTATCTATCGAAGTTCCCGTGAAGCTCGAAGGCCACGCCGAAGGTGTGAAGGCCGGTGGTAAGCTCACCCTCTCCATGAAGAAGCTCCGCGTGAAAGCCCTCTACACCAACGTACCCGAACGCCTCGTGATCAACGTCGACCACCTCGGCCTCGGCCAGTCGCTTCAGGTTGGTCAGCTCAACTTCGAAGGTCTCGAACTGATGAACGCCAAAAACGCCGTGGTATGCGCCGTTCAGCTTACCCGTGCCGCTCGTGGTGCCGCTGCAGCTGCCGCTGCCGGTAAGTAATAATCCGAAACACTCCACAGATGAAATATCTGATTGTGGGCCTGGGAAACATCGGCGCGGAATACGCCGCTACCCGCCACAATATCGGCTTTATGATATTGGATGCCTTTGCCGAGGCATCCAATATTACTTTTACCACCGACCGATATGGCGACGTAGCCCACATGAGGCTCAAAAACAAACTCCTTACCCTGCTGAAGCCCTCCACATTCATGAATCTTTCGGGCAATGCCGTGAGATACTGGAAAGAGAAGGAAGGCATCGAACTCGACCACATACTCATACTCGTCGACGATATAGCACTGCCGTTCGGCACCATACGCCTCAAGCCTTCCGGCAGCGATGCCGGCCATAACGGACTCAAAAACATTGCTCAGATGCTCGGCACCCAAAGCTATCCGCGCCTGCGCTTCGGCGTGGGCAACGACTTCCCGCGAGGCTGCCAGATCGACTATGTGCTCGGCCCCTTCACCCCCGAACAGCGCACCGAGCTTCCGGCCCGTATCGATGTGGCCTGCGATGCCATCCGCGCTTACTGCCTCGCCGGACTCTCGCGCGCCATGAACGAATTCAACAACAAATAAGTATGGCATCCGAAGTTCGTATCGACAAATGGCTCTGGGCTGTGCGTGTGTTCAAGACCCGCACCATAGCCACCGAAGCCTGTAAGAAAGGGCGCGTCCTTTTAGGCGACGTTCCCGCCAAACCCGCTCGTATGGTCAAGCCGGGCGACATCGTCAAGGTGCGCAAGCCACCGGTCACCTACTCTTTCCGCGTCGACGCCATCACCCAGAATCGCCTCGGTGCCAAGCTCGTGCCCGAATATATGACCAACGTCACACCGGAGTCGGAACTCCACCTGCTCGATGTAGTGCGCCTGTCGGGATTCATCGACCGACGCAAGGGACTCGGACGCCCCACAAAGCGCGAAGGCCGCGACCTGCAGCGATTCACCGACGAAGCCTCCGCCGACTCCATGGGCTGGGACTTCGATTTCGACGACGACTTCCTGCTCGATGACGATGATGATCAATAGGCTCTTCGGAGCATAATTTGCGCAAAACCGTTTTTTTACTTACTTTTGTAAAAACTCTTACAAACATCTAATAGCCATGCAAATCAAGCGTATCCAGGCACTCGCTGCCGCTTTGGTCTGCCTTTGGGGAGCATCCGCTGCCACGCCCGACTACACATCGTACGTCAATCCCTTTGTAGGCACAACCAATTTCGGCACCACCAATCCCGGAGCCGTCGTTCCCAACGGCATGATGTCGGTCGTACCATTCAACGTTATGGGCGCCGACACCACCCTCAACGTATACGACAAAGATGCCCGCTGGTGGTCGACCCCCTACGAGTTTCACAACCGATTCTTCACCGGCTACGCCCACGTCACCCTCTCGGGTGTAGGCTGCCCCGACCTCGGGTCGCTCCTCACCATCGCCACCACCGGCGACCTTGAGCCCGACTACCATCTCTACGGCACCACATACTCCGACGAGAAAGCCGTGCCCGGCTACTACACCAACCGGCTCGACAAATACGACATACTCACCGAAGTGACCTCCACCCTACGCACTTCGGCCGAGCGCTATACCTTCCCCGGCGGAAAGGGCAACATCCTCATCAATCTCGGACAAGGTCTCACCAACGAGAGCGGAGCCACCGTTCGTCGCGTGAGCGATACCGAGATCGAAGGCTCAAAGCTGCTCGGCACATTCTGCTACAATCCTCAGAAGGTATTCCCGATCTACTTCGTGATGCGCGTCAGCAAGTGCGCCGACGCCTCCGGCTACTGGAAGATGCAGCCCGAGCTCACCGGTGTCGAGGCTGAGTGGACACCCGACAACGGCACCTACAAGCTCTACACCCAGTATGGCCGCGAACTATCCGGCGACGACATAGGCTACTGGTGGACCTACGACTCGCTCGAACCCGGCGAACAGATCGAGGTACGTATGGGTGTGTCGTTCGTATCCATTGCCAACGCGCGCGAAAACCTTGACAAGGAGCAGACCACACTCACTTTCGACGATATGCGCGCGGCAGCCCACGACGCATGGGCCAATGATCTCGGCCGCATCCGTGTGACCGGCGGCACAGAAGAGCAGAAGCAGGTATTCTACACCGCTCTATATCACGCCCTCATACACCCCAATATACTCAACGACGTCAACGGCCAGTATCCCCTCATGGAATCCTTTGGCGACGGAGTAGTGGAGGATGGCCACAACCGCTACACCGTGTTCTCCCTCTGGGACACCTACCGCAATGTGCATCAGCTTCTCACCCTTGCATACCCCGAACGTCAGACCGATATGATACGCTCTATGATCGATATGTCGAAGGAGTGGGGATGGCTCCCGAAATGGGAACTCTTCGGTCGCGAGACATTCACCATGGAGGGCGACCCCGCTATCCCCGTCATCGTAGACTCATGGCGCAAAGGACTGCGCGACTATGACATGGATGCCGCCTATGCCGCCATGGTACGCTCGGCCACAACACCCGGCGCCGATAATCCCATGCGCCCCGACATAGACCCCTACATCGCCCACGGCTACGTGCCCCTCGGCACTCATCAGGCCGACAACTCCGGCGACAACTCCGTGAGCCACGCGCTCGAATATTATGTAGCCGACAACGCTCTGGCTTGGCTCGCAGCCGAACGTGGCGACACTGATCTTGCCCGCACCCTCGCAAAGCGTGCCAAAGGCTACGCCAACTACTACTCCAAGGAGAGCGGCACACTGCGCCCGCTCCACGAAGACGGCTCATTCCTCACCCCCTTCAATCCCCGTCAGGGCGAAAACTTCGAGCCCGTACCCGGATTCCACGAAGGATCGGCCTGGAACTACACTTTCTTCGTACCCCACGACGTCGATGGACTCGCCCGGCTCATGGGAGGCAACAAGAAGTTTGTCGACAAACTCCAGAAAGTATTCGATGAAGGGCTCTACGATCCGGCCAACGAACCCGACATAGCCTATCCGTACCTCTTCAGCCGATTCAAAGGCGAGGAATGGCGCACTCAGGAGCAAGTGGCCCGACTGCTCGACGAGAACTTCACCACCAAACCCGACGGCATACCCGGCAACGATGACACCGGTACCATGTCAGCCTGGGCCGTATTCTCCATGATGGGTCTTTATCCCGACTGCCCCGGCGAACCATATTACACTCTCACGACTCCCGTTTTTGAATCCGTCGAGATCGACACACCGCAAGGCACTCTCACCATCGACGCGCCTCGCAACTCCGCCGACGAGAAGTATATCTCCTCGATGACCCTCGGTGGACGCCCCCTAAAGAGCTACCGTATATCCCACGATCAGTTCATGGAGGGCAAAAATCTGAATTTCAAACTTTCAAATTCTCACAAATAGTCACATACCCAGTATCATGAACCACATTAAATTGTTGCCCCTCTGTGGCCTCATCCTCATGGCCGGCGCCTGCTCTTCGTCGAAAGAATCCGATGAAAGCGCTCAGGTTGACTACACCTCCTACGTCGACACCCGCATCGGTTCCGGTGGCCATGGCCACGTAGTAGTAGGCGCATCCGTGCCCTTCGGCATGGTGCAGCTCGGTCCCACATCCATACCCCAGTCATGGGATTGGTGCTCCGGCTACCACGATTCCGATTCCACTATCATCGGCTTCAGCCATACACACCTCGAAGGCACCGGCATCGGCGACCTGTTCGACGTCACCGTGATGCCCGTAGTTGGCGAAGTAACCTACGCCCGCGGCGAAGAGTCAGATCCCGCATCCGGTCTCTGGAGCTATGGCCTCCGCTCGCAGGAAGTCACCGTCCCCGGTTACTACTCGATACCACTTGAGCGCTACGGCATCCTTGCCGAAATGACCGCCACCCCGCGTGTAGGTCTTCACCGCTATACCTTCCCCGCATCCGAAGAGTCGGCGATCGTATTCGACCTCCAGAACGGCGGCTGCTGGGACAAAGCTACCGAAACAATGATAGAAGCTGAGGGCGACAACCGCCTCGTAGGCTACCGCAACTCTACTGGCTGGGCCAAAAATCAGCGCGTATATTTCGTAGCCGAATTCTCTAAACCATTCAAGTCATTTGAGCGTCACGGCGAAGGCGATATGTACGGCCGCGTCAACTTCACCACCGACTCCGCCGAGCAGATACTCGTGAAGGTAGCCATCTCCCCCGTATCTATCGAAGGCGCCAAGGCCAACCTCGCTGCCGAGATGCCAGAATTCGACTTCGAAGGTACACGCGAGGCCGCACACAACGCTTGGAACTCCGAGCTCGGCAAGGTGAAAATCACCACCGACAATGAGGACGCACGCAAGAAATTCTATACCGCCCTCTACCACACCATGATCGTACCCGCCACATTCTCCGACGTCGACGGACAGTATCGTGGCGCCGACGACAAGGTATATTCCGACACCACCTGCACCAAATATACCATCTTCTCCCTCTGGGACACTTACCGCGCCCAGATGCCCCTGATGGGTATCCTCCAGCCTGAGCGCAATACCGATATGATCAACACTATGCTCGACATATACGATCAGCAGGGCCGCCTCCCCGTATGGCACCTCTGGGCCAACGAGACCGACTGTATGATAGGCAATCCCGGCATCATAGCCGTTGCCGACGCTATCGTCAAGAACACTCCCGGCGTTGACCGCGAACGCGCATACAAGGCCCTTCTCGCCACTGCCGCCGACACCGCACGCGGAGGTGCTATCCGCGCCGAATACGGCTTCATTCCCTCCGACAAGATGATCGAATCCATCGCATTCGATATGGAATATGCCATAGCCGACGGAGCCATAGCTCAAGCCGCCAAAGCAATGGGCGATACCGCCACCGAACGTCGCTTCACCGAGCGCAGCCACTCCTGGCGCAACTACTTCGACAAGCAGACCGGATTCGTTCGCGGACGCATGGCCGACGGCTCATTCCGCACTCCGTTCGATCCCAACTCTACCACCCACCGTGCCGACGACTACTGCGAAGGCAACGCATGGCAGTACACTTGGCTCGTCCCCCAGGATCTCGACGGCCTCGTTGAACTCTTCGGAGGCAACGAAGCAACCCTCGCGCAACTCGACAAGCTCTTCACCACCGACGCCACACTCACCGGCGACGACCAGTCGCCCGACATCACCGGCCTCATCGGTCAGTATGCCCACGGAAACGAACCCTCTCACCACATCATCTACTTCTACCCCATGCTCTGTGAGCAGGACAAAGCGGCCGACCGCATCAATCAGGTGCTCGTGGAATTCTACACCACCAACCCCGACGGACTTGCCGGCAATGAGGACGCAGGTCAGATGTCGGCTTGGTACATCCTCTCCTCCCTCGGCTTCTATCAGGTAGAGCCCGCGAGCGGCAAGTACTGGTTCGGTGTTCCCGCCTTTGAGGAAGCCACCATAGCAGTACCCGGCGGCTCCTTCACAATCAAAGCTGAAGGACTATCGCCCGAAAACAAATATGTGCGCGAAGCTACCCTCAACGGCAAGAAGCTCGACCGCAACTACCTCACCCACGACGAGATCCTCGCCGGAGGCACCCTCGTATTCACAATGGGTAAATAATCCCCGAAACTCCATTCTTCTATAAATATCCCAACATCTCGGGGGCTGCGCTGCGAAGCGCGGCCCCCGTACCTTTATCTCTGTCCGCCTCATCTCTATAATAATGTATTGGTTGTTAACAAATTTTTATTACCTTTGCACTTGATTAGGAGTGTCAGCTCCCATCGTGTGAATTTCAATCAATTATTTATCATATCAATCAAATCTAAACCAAAATGGATATCTCCCACATTGAGCACGTAGGTATCGCAGTACCCTCGCTCGAAGAAGCAATTCCTGTTTATGAAAACCTCCTCGGCCTCAAGTGTTTCGCCATCGAAGAAGTAGCCGATCAGAAAGTACGCACCGCCTTCTTCAAAGTCGGTCAGACCAAAATAGAACTCCTCGAACCTACCGCCGACGACAGCGCAATCGCCAAGTTTATCGCCAACAACGGCGGCCGCGGAGGTATCCAGCATATCGCATTCGCCGTAGCCGACGGCGTAGCCAACGCTCTCGCTGAAGTAGAATCCAAGGGCGGACGTCTCATCGACAAAGCTCCCCGCCGCGGTGCCGAAGGCCTCAACATCGCCTTCCTCCACCCCAAGTCGACTGCCGGAACTCTCGTCGAACTCTGCGAGGATCCCAACAAGTAAGTCCTATTTCAATCATCACTCATCGAACATCAGCTTAACTCAATATGAGCAATCAACTCGAAAAAGTACAGGAACTCATTGCCCTGCGCAACGAGGCCCGCTTAGGTGGCGGCGAAAAAGCCATCCAGAAGCAGCACGAACGCGGTAAGTACACCGCCCGCGAACGCATCGCACAGCTCCTCGACGAGGGCTCCTTCGAAGAAATCGATATGTTTGTGCGCCACCGCTGCCACAACTTCGGCCAGGAAAAGAAATCCTACCTCGGCGACGGTGTAGTCACCGGCTACGGCACAATCGAAGGCCGTCTCGTCTACGTATTCGCTCAGGACTTCACCGTATTCGGCGGCTCCCTCTCCGAGACCATGGCTCAGAAGATCTGCAAGATCATGGATATGGCCATGAAGATGGGCGCGCCCGTCATCGGCCTCAACGACTCGGGTGGTGCCCGTATCCAGGAAGGCATCAACGCTCTGGCCGGATACGCTGAAATCTTCCAGCGCAACATCCTCGCTTCAGGCGTCATCCCCCAGATCTCCGCTATCCTCGGCCCCTGCGCCGGCGGTGCCGTTTACTCCCCCGCCCTCACCGACTTCACCATCATGACCAAGGGCATCTCCTATATGTTCCTCACCGGTCCCAAGGTAGTGAAGACCGTGACCGGCGAAGACGTAACTCAGGACGCTCTCGGTGGCGCCGAAGTACACTCCTCCAAGTCAGGCGTAGCTCACTTTGCTGCCGAAGATGGTGAGGACTGCCTCAAGATCATCCGCAAGCTCTTCAGCTACATCCCTCAGAACAACCTCGAAGAGCCCCCGTTGGTAGAATGCAACGACCCCATCGACCGCCTCGAAGACTCCCTCAACGAAATCATCCCCGACTCCGCTACACGTCCCTACGACATGTATGAAGTGATCGGCGCTATCATCGACAACGGCGAATTCCTCGAAGTGCAGCGCAACTATGCCAAGAACCTCATCGTAGGCTTCGCTCGATTCAACGGTCAGGCCGTAGGTATCGTGGCCAACCAGCCCAAATACCTCGCCGGCGTACTCGACAGCAACGCATCCCGCAAGGGCGCACGCTTCGTTCGCTTCTGCGACGCATTCAATATTCCTCTCGTCACACTCGTCGACGTTCCCGGCTTCCTCCCCGGTACAGGTCAGGAATACAACGGTGTCATCCTCCACGGTGCCAAGCTCCTCTACGCCTACGGCGAAGCTACCGTGCCCAAAGTCACCGTCACCCTCCGCAAGAGCTACGGTGGTAGCCACATCGTAATGAGTTGCAAGCAGCTCCGTGGCGATATGAACTACGCTTGGCCTACAGCCGAGATCGCCGTTATGGGCGGCGCCGGTGCAGTCGAAGTGCTCTACGCCAAGGAAGCAAAGGCAGCCGAAGATCCCGCAGCTGTGCTCAAGGAGAAAGAAGAAGAATACAACAAGCTCTTCTGCAACCCCTACAACGCAGCTCGCTACGGATATATCGACGACGTGATCGAGCCCCGCAACACCCGATTCCGCGTAATCCGCGCTCTCCAGCAGCTCGCCACCAAGAAGGTGACCAATCCCGCCAAGAAGCACGGCAATATACCCCTCTAATCATTAGATCAATTATATGAAAAAGAAAATATTGCTTCTGCTCGCCTTAGCGGCAGTGTCGGTATCCGCCGTTCAGGCTCAGGGTCGCCGCGCACTGCGCATCAACGAGGTGATGGTGCAGAACGACAGCAGCGTGGTCGACGACTTCGGACGCCACAGCGCATGGATTGAGCTATTCAACTCCAGCTTCGCGCCCCTGGAAATCGCCAACGTATATCTGACCAACAACAAAGCGGTGCTCGACATCGAAGATGAGCAGGTACGTAAATCAATGATGTACTCCGTACCCCTCCACGACGTCAACACCCGTATCCCCAAGCAGCAGCACGTACTGTTCTGGGCCGATGGCCAGCCCACCGACGGCACATTCCACACCAACTTCGTACTCGTACCCGGACAGGACAACTGGATCGCCATATACGATGCCGACGGTGTGAACCTCATCGACTCCGTTACCGTACCCGCATCCCTGCTCCCCAACACCACCTATGCGCGCGCTATCGACGGCCGCGACAATGCCGAGAATCCCGAGCTCACATGGGTAGTACGCGACGGCTCCACCGAGACAGCCTACATCACCCCCTCGGGCATGAACGTGATCACCGACTCCAACAACAAGGTCGATTACTTCAAGACTCAGGACAAGAATGGTTTCGCCCTCACAGTCATGGCCATGGGCATCGTATTCAGCGCCCTGTTGCTGCTCTGCCTCTGCTTCTACGCCATCAGCAAGATCGGCGCAAGCAGATCGCGCGAGCGCAAAGCCAAGTCGCATGGTGCCGACGTGTCCGCAATGCCCAAGTCGGAGCGTCCCGCCCACGACTCCGGTGAAGAAATCGCAGCAATCGTGATGGCGCTACATGAGCACCTCAACACTCACGACACCGAAAACACCATCCTTACCATCAACAAGGTGAAGCGAGCTTACTCGCCTTGGAGCTCAAAGATCTACAGCATCCGCGAACTCCCCCACCGTTAACATTCACCCCTCTCATCATTCCAATCTACAACAATGAAAGAATACAAGTATAAAATCAACGGTACCACTTATAAAGTTACCGTAGGCGATATCGAAAACAATCTTGCCCAGGTGGAAGTCAACGGCGTACCCTACAAGGTAGAGCTCGACTCCAAGGCACAGCCCGTCACCACAGTCAAAGCTCCCCGTCCATCCGCTGCACCCCGCACCGAATCAGGAGCCAAGGTCATTGCCAAGCCCGCTACAGGCGCTGCCGGCCACGTTGTCAAGGCACCCCTCCCCGGCACCGTACTCTCCATCGCAGTCAAGGTCGGCGACACCGTCAAGGCTGCCGATACCGTATGCGTACTCGAAGCCATGAAGATGGAAAATGCCATCCATGCAGGCCGCGATGGCGTCATCAAGTCCATCAATGTAGCCGCAGGCGATGCCGTGCTCGAAGGCGCACCCCTCGTTTCGATCGACTGATACTCCACTTCACTCCATAAATTCCTGAAAAAAGTATAAGCTATGTCTGAATTTTTCATGCAGAATCTGTCGGAGTTCTGGAGCCTGACAGGATTCGCCAACGCTACCTGGGAGCACTTCGTGATGCTCGGCGTAGGACTCTTCTTTATATGGCTTGCCATTAAGAAAGACTTTGAGCCTATGCTGCTCGTCCCGATCGGCTTCGGTATGCTCATCGGCAATATTCCGTTCAATGCGTCGGCCGGTCTCGAAATCGGCATCTACGAGCAGGGTTCGGTGCTCAATATTCTCTACAACGGCGTTAGCGCCGGATGGTATCCCCCCCTCATCTTCCTCGGCATCGGCGCCATGACCGACTTCTCGGCTCTCATCGCCAATCCGAAGCTGATGCTCATCGGCGCAGCCGCCCAGTTCGGTATCTTCGGCGCATATATGGTCGCCCTTCTGCTCGGATTCGCACCCGACCAGGCCGGTGCCATCGCCATCATCGGCGGTGCCGACGGTCCCACGGCTATCTTCCTCTCGTCGAAGCTCGCCCCCAACCTTATGGGTGCCATCGCCGTATCGGCCTACTCATATATGGCACTCGTGCCGGTCATCCAGCCCCCTATCATGCGCCTCTTCACCACCAAGAAAGAGCGTCTGATCAAGATGAAGCCCGCACGTGCCGTCTCGCAGAACGAGAAGATCATCTTCCCCATCGTAGGTCTGCTTCTCACCTGCTTCGTAGTACCCTCCGGCCTGCCACTGCTCGGCATGCTCTTCTTCGGTAACCTGTTGCGCGAGTGTGGCGTCTGCAACCGTCTGGCCAAGACAGCATCCAACGCCCTCACCGACATCGTCACCATCCTGCTCGGCATGACGGTAGGTGCATCCACTCAGGCATCCGAATTCCTCACCGCACAGACCATCGGCATCTTCGCCCTCGGTTTCATGGCCTTCATCATCGCATCGTCGAGCGGCGTCCTCTTCGTCAAGCTCTTCAACCTCGTGTTGCCGCAGTCCAAGAAGATCAACCCGCTTATCGGCAACGCAGGCGTTTCTGCCGTACCGATGTCGGCCCGTATCTCCAACAACCTCGGTCTCGAATACGATCCCTCCAACTACCTCCTCATGCACGCCATGGGTCCCAACGTGGCAGGTGTGATCGGATCGGCGGTTGCAGCTGGTGTACTCCTCGGTTTCCTCGCTTAAAAAAGCAATTTTTACAAAATTTTTCACTCGCGCAACTGCTTGATATTTCTAATATTGGCGTTGCGCGAGTTTATTGTAACTACATTGTCACGCTTTTGACCAAACCACTTTGGCAAACTTGATGTTATAGCAGAAAACCAACGAAAAATTACACACCCTAACACACTGCAAAAATGATTACACAGAAGGTCATCGATTCAATATACAAGAAGTATAGCAAGCGTCCCGCATCGCCCGACGAACTCGATATCATGCTCATCTTCGAGCACCTTCTCGATCATCACGATGTCGAGATCGACGACAATGGCAACCTCATCATCAACAGCTTGCCCCAGACCTCCCCGTTCCATCGCATTGCGCTCAAGAGAGTTCACGCCATCGTCGAATTCGAGCACTCCATCGCCATCGTACACCATTCCTCAATCATATTCCTCAACAAGAACGACAATCGCTCCTACGTACACATCCGTACTCCCAAGATGTCGTTCATGGACAAACTGAAGGCCCACATGGCCACAGCCACCGCATGACCCCACACCAACGCAATACGAGCCCGAGGGCAATCGAACTTCTTGCCCCGGCACGCAACGCCGATATAGCAATCGAGGCTATCCGACACGGAGCCGACGCTGTCTATATCGGCGCTGAGTTTTTCGGCGCACGATCCGCAGCAGGCAATTCCATCGACGACATAGCCCGGCTCGTGCAATACGCCCACACATTCCACGCACGCGTATTCGTCACACTCAACACCATCCTCTACGACGACGAACTCGACCGCGCGCGCACCCTCGTCCATCGCCTCTACACCATCGGTGTCGACGCCCTCATCATCCAGGATCTCAGCCTGCTCCGGCTCGACCTCCCACCCATCGAGCTCCACGCAAGTACCCAGTGCAATATCAACTCTCCCGCACGCGCCCGCTTCCTTCAGGACCTCGGCATGAGCCGCCTCATCCTTCCCCGCGAGCTGACCCTCGACGAGACGCGCGCCATAGCCGATGCCGTCGATATCGAGCTCGAAGCATTCGTCCACGGCGCACTCTGCGTGAGCTACAGCGGCGACTGTCAGGCCGGAGCCGCACTTGCAGGCCGAAGCGCCAACCGCGGATGCTGCCCCCAGATATGCCGTCACCTCTACACACTCGAAGATGAGCAGGGCCACGCACTAATGCCGCCGCGCCACCTCCTCTCGCTCCGTGATCTCAACCGCTCCGACCTCCTCGCCCCGATGATCGAAGCCGGCATATCCTCCTTCAAGATCGAAGGCCGCCTCAAAGACGTCGGCTACGTAAAAAATATCGTGGCACACTACCGCCGGGCACTCGATGCCATCATCGATGCCAACCCTGACCGCTACCGCAGGGCATCCCTCGGCCGTGTCGAGCTCAACTTCACCCCCGACCCATCGCTCAGCTTCAACCGCGGATTCACCACCTACTTCTCCTCCGCGCGCCGCCCTCAAAGCACACGCATGGCAAGCCTTCTCACCCCCAAATGGATAGGCGTGAAGATCGGCACCGTCGAATCCTCATCAGGCACACGCCTCACCTGTCGTCTGACCCAACCCGTCAACAATGGCGACGGCCTCGCCTTCTTCACTCCCCAATCCACCCTCGAAGGATTCAACGTCAACACAGGAGCACGGCCGCCAAAGGGTGTCATCACCACCCAGCGCCCCCTCAACATACCTGCAGGCACATCCATCTACCGCAACTTCGACAAACTCACCGCCGAACGCCTGCAGCGCGACGACACAGCCCGTCGCCTCATTGACATTAATCTCACTCTCCGGCCCACCCCCTTCGGCATCGTCCTCCACGCACACACCGCCGATGCCTCATTAAGCGTCTCGGCCACAGCCGTCACCCACATCGACAAGGCTCGCACACCGCAGGCCGACGTGCGCCGCGATCTGCTGAGCCGCACCGGTGGCACCAACTACAATGTCGCCTCCGTCACCGACCACCTCGCCGACTTCGACTTCGTAGCCAAATCCGTGATCACCGCTCTCCGGCGCGACCTCGTGGCCGCTCTCAACCATGCCATCGCCGCCACACACCGCTACGGCTACCGTCGCCCCGAATCACCCGACACCGAAGCTCCCGCCCGACTCACCTACCACGACAACGTAGCCAACCACCTCGCCCGCAAGCTCTACACCGACCATGGCGCCAAAGAGATACAGCCCGCCATCGAACTGCGCGACAGCGTCAGCGAAGGCACCCGCATCATGACCACTCGCTACTGCCTGCGGCGCGAACTCGGAGCCTGTCTCCGCACACCATCCGCCACCAAGCTCCCCCCAAAACTCTTCATCCGGAGCGGGCCCATACGCCTCGCCCTCAATTTCGACTGTAAAAATTGCGAGATGCACGTTATCAAATAATTTTTTACTAAATTTGCATATATAACTAATATCACACACATACCAGAATGAAAAAGGATAGAATACTCGTCACCGGCGGCACCGGTTACATTGGCTCCCATACCGTAGTCGAGCTACAGAACGCCGGCTACCCGGTCGTAATTATCGACAACCTCTCCAACTCCAACGTCGAAGTCCTCGACGGCATCGAGCGCATCACCGGCATCCGTCCCGACTTCGTCGAAGCCGATTGCACCGATATGGGCGCTCTCACCAAGCTATTTGCCGACTATCCCGACATTCGCGGCATCATCAACTTTGCCGCCAGCAAAGCCGTAGGCGAGTCGATGCAGAAGCCCGTACTCTACTACCGCAACAACCTCAACACCCTTCTCAACCTCCTCGACCTCATGGGACCCAACTCCGTGAAAGGTATCGTATTCTCATCCTCCTGCACCGTCTACGGCGAGCCCGATCAGAACCCCGTCACCGAGAAGTCACCCATCAAGAAAGCCACTTCCCCCTACGGCAACACCAAGCAGATATCCGAAGAGATCATCACCGACGTGATCAATGCCGGTGCACCCTTCAAGAGCGTCATCCTCCGCTACTTCAATCCCGTAGGCGCACACCCCACCGCCGAGATCGGCGAGCTCCCCAACGGCGTGCCCCAGAATCTCATCCCCTACCTCACGCAGACTGCCATCGGCATCCGCAAGGAGCTCAGCGTATTCGGCGACGACTACAACACACCCGACGGATCATGCATCCGCGACTACATCAATGTAGTTGACCTCGCCAAAGCCCACGTCATAGCCGTAGAGCGTATGCTCAACGACGCCTCCGAAGCCAAGATTGAGATCTTCAACCTCGGCACCGGCCTCGGCACCTCAGTGCTCGAACTCATCCACACCTTCGAGGAAGCCACCGGAGTGAAAGTGCCCCACAAGATCGTAGGCCGTCGCGACGGCGACATCGAGAAAGTCTGGGCCGATCCCACCTATGCCAATGAAGTGCTCGGATGGAAAGCCGAAGCATCACTCGCCGACACCATGCGCTCCGCTTGGGCATGGCAGTGCAAGCTCCGCGAGCGCGGCATCATGTAATCTCCCCCTACGATGGTGCGCCGGCTGATACTCAACCTATTGCTTCTGTGCCTCTCCCTTGCGGGCGGGGCGCAGTCGCACTATCTGCCCATGCCCGCACCATCCGATTCCGTCACCATATCCCTGCTCACCTGCGCCCCCGGTAGCGAAGTCTACGAACTCGAGGGACACTCAGCCCTTCGTATGCAGTATGGATCTACCGACATCGTAGCCAATTGGGGTATATTCGACTTCAGCTCACCCAACTTCATCTACCGCTTCTGCAAGGGTGAGACCGACTACTGCATCGGAGTCCTGCCTGCCGACAGATTCTTCACCCAATACGCCATATACCACCGGCGCGTCACCGGACAGGTACTCAATCTCACCGAAGCCGAAGCCCGCGACGTAATCGCGATCGTCGACCGCAATCTCGATCCACCGGATCGGATGTACCGCTACAACTATGTGCTCGACAACTGCGCCACACGCCCCCTCGCAGTCATCGAGAAAGCACTCGGTCAGAAGATCACATTCCACGCCGAGCCCTTCCGCGCCGAGCCCACATTCCGCAGCGAGATGCGCTGGTTCCACACTCACTATCCATGGTATCAGTTTGGAATCGACCTTGCCCTCGGCACCGGTATCGACAGCCTCATCTCCCTGCGCGCCACCATGTTCGCCCCCGTTGAGCTTGAGCGGCTGATCTCCACTGCCACTATCCGCACACCCGAAGGAGAGATACCACTTGTCCGTGCCACACACACTATTGTTCCCGGCCCCGCCGAAGGCGCCATCCTCCCCCCCACACCCTGGTATCTCACACCACTCTCCGTGTGCTGGATGATATTTGCTATCACACTCGTAGTAAGCATCGCAGGCTGCCGCCGATCACGCCTCTTCAAAGGCTTCGACGCCATCCTCTTCGGCATCTGCGGCATAGCAGGATGCGTCATCGCATTCCTCGTATTTATATCCGTTCACGAATCCACTTCCCCCAACTGGGTACTCGCGTGGCTCAATCCACTCGCCCTCCTCGTCCCACTGCTCATCTTCTCCGGCGCAGGGCGTCGCTGCCTCCGTTGGTATTTCTACATCAACATACTCCTTTGTCTGTCTGCATTGGCAGTAGCCGTAGGCGGTATTCAGGTTTTCAACGCCGCATTCTATCCACTAATTCTCGCCGACCTGCTGCGATCGGCCTGCTTCATTCTGATCAGCCGTAATGTCACGAAATAATTCCACCATACTCCTCTGCATCTGGGCTGTGATGCTCTCGGCGCTCCATCTGCAGGCTCAGTCTGCCCCCAAGCGCTCACCGCTCATAGTCAATGTAGTGGTCGAAGGGCTCGACGACAATTACCTCGATCTGCTCGCCCCCCTCTTCTCCCATGGCGGATTCAAGCGCCTCGCGGCAGGAGCCTCGCTGAGCCACCTCGACTACGGCACCGACCTCGACCCCGTGGCCGCCACATCCATGATTATGACCGGCGCAGCTCCGATAGCCAACGGCATTCCCGCCGGATGGGTCTACGATCCCGCTGTAAATCAAGTGAGCGCAATCTTCTCCGACCCCGATTATATGGGCAACTTCACCGACGAGACACTGTCGCCCGTACCTTTGAAAGTATCCACCCTTGCCGACGAAGTGTGCATCGATACCGGTGGCGATGGCCTCGTATATGCCGTGGCTGCCGATCCGCAGATGGCAATCGCACTGGCCGGACATTCAGCCAACGGCGCCTATTGGCTCACCGACCGCACCGCCAACTGGGCCACCTCATCCTACTACGGCGATATGCCCCGAAGCGTCCTCGACCGCAACTATCATGCACCTCTGTTGCTGCGTATCGACACCATGCGCTGGGAGCCTGCACTCCCCATGGATGCCTACCCGCTGCTGTCGCGCAGCGAAAGCGCCAAGCCATTCAAGGTCACATTCCCTAAGAAATCAGCCGACCGTATCTACCGCTTCAAGACCTCGCCGAAAGCCAACACCGAACTCACCGATCTGGCCATCGAACTCATCCGCAGCTCCCGCATGGGGGCCGACATATACCCCGATATGATCAGCGTGGCCTATACCGTAGCCCCCGTCGGAGCCTCCCGCGCCGAAGTGATGGATGCCTACATCCGCCTCGACCGCGACCTGTCGCGTCTGTATACCGAAGCTGAGCATGCCGCCGGCGCCGGCAATGTCACCTTTATACTCTGCGGTGTCCCCGCTACCGACAACGGAAGCACCCCCGACGATCCGCGCCACCGCATTCCCGCTGGCGAGTACTCGATACGCAAAGCCATATCCCTGCTCAATATGTACCTCCTTGCCGTACACGGCAATGGCGACTGGCTGGCAGGATACTACGACAAGCAGTTCTACCTCAACCGCAAGCTCATCACCGACCGTGGACTGAGCCTTGCCGACTTCCGCGCCGAGGTAGCCGACTTCCTGGCCCGTATGGCCGGAGTGTGCAATGTCTACACCGTCGACGACATCATCGCCGCCCGAGTAGGCGACGACCCCGCCGCCCTCAAGCGCAACACATCCATAGCCCGCACGGGCGATGTCATCATCGAGATCAACCCCGGATGGACCATTGTGGATCAACCCGTAGGCTCTCGCACCTCCCGGGGCGTAGAACGCCACAACGCCACTCGCATCCCCGCCTACATACTCGCCCCAGGCATTTCCCCCGTCAAGATCGACACCCCCACCGACGCCCGCGCCATAGCGCCCGAAGTGAGCCGCTTGCTTCACGTGCGTGCCCCTAATGCCGCATCAGCCCCGGCGCTCCGACTTAGATGAATAATCCACTACGTATCATATCACACCTTAACACGACAATGAAAACCAGATCATTACTCACTCTCCTATGCGGAGGTTCACTCATAGCCCCGGCCACTGCCGGCGCACAACAGCAGAAGAAGCCCAACATCATCTATATCATGTGCGACGATATGGGCTACGGCGACCTCGGCTGCTACGGTCAGCCATATATCTCCACCCCCAATATCGACTCCCTCGCGTCCCGCGGCATACGCTTCACCCAGGCCTACGCCGGCAGCCCCGTGAGCGCACCTTCCCGCGCATCATTCATGACCGGACAGCATTCCGGCCACTGCGAAGTGAGAGGCAACAAAGAGTATTGGCGCAATGTCCCGATGGTGCGCTACGGTGTCAACGATGAATTTTCAGTCGTTGGTCAGCACCCCTACGATACCGCCCATGTCGTCATCCCCGAGCTGATGCGCGATCGCGGTTACACCACCGGTATGTTCGGCAAATGGGCTGGCGGCTACGAAGGATCCCCGTCCCTCCCCGAGACTCGCGGCATCGATGAATTCTACGGCTACATCTGCCAGTTTCAGGCTCACCTCTACTACCCCAACTTCCTCAACCGCTACTCCCCTCTTCAGGGCGACACCGCCACCGTGCGCGTGCTCCTCGACGAGAACATACCATATCCGATGTATGGCCCCGAATATCTCAAGCGCAGTCAGTACTCGGCTGATCTGATACATCAGGCCGCTCTTGACTGGATTGACCGGCAGAATCCCGACCAACCATTCCTCGGCATACTCACATACACACTGCCTCATGCCGAACTCGTCCAGCCCGACGACTCCATCGTGGCCGAATACCGCACCCGGCTCGGCGACGACTTCGACTGGGGCGGTCAGGAAGGCTCACGCTACAACCCCTCCTTCCACACCCACGCACAATTCGCAGCCATGATAGCACGCCTCGATAAGTATGTAGGCGAAGTAGTGGCCAAGCTCGATGAGAAAGGACTGTCCGACAATACAATCGTTATCTTCACATCCGACAATGGCCCTCACGAGGAAGGCGGAGCAGATCCCACATACTTCGGTCGCGACGGTAAGCTTCAGGGGCTCAAGCGTCAGGTGCATGAAGGCGGCATACGCGTTCCATTCATCGTTAGATGGCCCGGCGTCTCGCCCGAGGGAGTCACCGAAGACACCCCCATCGCATTCTACGACATCATGCCCACATTCGCCGAGATAGCAGGCGTAGAGCAGTTCCCCGGCAAGTATGCCAATACCCGGCTCGACACCGACTACTTCGACGGCATATCATTCCTTCCACTCCTCAAAGGAGAGCCGATGACCGACAGCCACGACTTCTTCTATTGGGAATTCGACGAGACAGACCAGATCGGTCTCCGCATGCGCGACTGGAAATTAATCGTAAAGCAAGGCAAACCCTATCTCTACAACCTTGCCGACGACATCCATGAAGACCACGATCTGGCCGACCGCTACCCCGACCTCGTCAAAGCCATGGTGCGCCTCATCCACACCCAGCACACACC
>JAIDTT010000087.1 GCA_029060545.1 Paramuribaculum sp.
ACTGTAGCAGGATTAGTGTTCGGATTATAAGAACCTATCCTTTCAATAAACTTACCATCTCGTGGTGCCCTGCTATCGGCGATAACAATAGGATAAAACGCATAGTTCTTGCGACCATGACGTTGTAATCTGATTTTTGTTGCCATTAATAATTAGTTATAAAATTGGTTTTGTATGGATTTGCGAGCGCAAAGGTAATACTTTTTTTTGAAACACAGACTATTTGGTGCCATTTTTCTTCACACCACCTTTCACTCCGCCTCCGCCGAGTGCAAAAATGTTCTGTTTGTATGAGCGTACTTTCTTGGCTGACATACGTTGACGCTTGAGTGCCAGTCGCACGAGGCGATCCATAAGCTGCGGGAAGGTGATTCCGGTAGCCTCCCACAGATAGAACGAGAGTGAGCCGGGGATGGTGTTGATTTCATTGACGTAGATCTTATCGGTATCCTTATCTATGATCACGTCTACACGGCTTACACCATGGCACGAAAGCACGCGGAAGGTCTCGCCTGCCAGACGGCGGATTTCAGCCGACACCTCTTCGGGAAGCTCGGCAGGGATGCGCTTCTGCGCCGCCTGCATACCCTTGGCGCCCTTCGTTCCGCCCATATACTTATCTTCATACGAGAGAATCTCGCCACTCTTGATAGGCTCTTCGCACACGGAGGTCTGATACTCGTCGGCATCGCCAAGCACCGAGCAGTTTACCTCGTGAAGATTGTCGATCATGTGCTCCACGATGATACGCGAGGAGTAGCGGCATGCATCGTCTACCGCAGCTTCGAGCGCTTCGCGATTGGCGGCGCGGCCGATACCTACACTCGAGCCCAGATCGGCAGGCTTTACGATCACAGGATAGCCGAGCTTCTTCTCAATCTCGTCGATCACCTCTGCTCGTGCCGACTGCCAGCGCGAATCAGCAAACCAGATATAGTCTACTACAGGAATACCGCAGGCCTGAAGAATCATCTTCATAGTGATCTTGTCCATACCGTTGGCCGAGGCAAGCACACTGCAGCCCGCGTATGGCAGACCGATGGCATCGAGCACGCCTTCGAATGTGCCGTCCTCACCATAGGCTCCGTGGAGTACGGGTATAGCGACATCAAGCTTGGTCACTACCGGGCTGCCAAACAATTTCTTGCGGTCGGCATAGAGCGAGAAGTCGCCTTTATGTGTGCGCATATGTACCGGAGTACACTTCTTAAGCAGTTCGGGGATATTACGGAAGTTGGCCACATCGGTCAGGGCTTCACCGGTATACCACGCACCCTCTTTAGTGATATACACCGGGGTGACGTCGTACACGTCACGGTCAATTGCCGCCATGGCCTGATTGGCCGATATTACTGATATCTCATGTTCGGTGGAGCATCCGCCGAAAAATACTCCAATATTGGTCTTCATCTTTTATATGTATATATGAATGATACGATTGATTTCTACTTGAAAGTGTCGGGAAGGTCGTTCTCATAAAGCACCACATCGCCCGATTTGAGTATGCCGGCCAGACGTGTCTGCGATTCGGCGAAACTATCCACCGTGATCACTTCGACCGTACTCCCCTCCTCGGCAGCGATGCCGTCGAGCAGAGCCTGCCTATTGTACTGCCCAACTATTATGGCTATATCGCAATGGCGTACTATAGCCTCGCCCATCTGCCGGTTAAGCTCATACTGGCGGTCGCCGAGCTCAATCATACCGGGAGTCACCACGAGACGGCGCCCCGTAGTCATCTGGCCGAGCACCTGCAGAGCCATAGCCGAGCCGGAGGGATTGGAATTGAATGCGTCGTCGAGGATGGTCACTCCGCCTGGCGTACGCTTCACACTCAGGCGATGCTCCACTGCCTCGATCTGCTCCATGGCGCGCCGGATCTTTTCATCAGGCACACCAAGCTGACGAGCTACTATCACACAGGCTATAAGATTAGATACGTTGCACTGTCCCAATAGCGAAGTACTGTATGCGGTGCGACTGCCGTCGGCATTGTCGACCAGCGTAAACTCAGTGCCTCGGGGTGTATAGCGGATATCCTTGGCCGTGAAGCGCGCATCCTTGGCCTCTATGCCATAAGTCACGGCCGCCACATTGTCGATCTGTCGGGAGGCGGCATAAGGGAAGTCGGCATTGACCACGGCAAGCCCGTCGGAAGGAAGGGAGTCGACGAGTTCAAACTTCGTCTGGCCTACGCGCTCTATCGTCTTGAAGGATTCGAGGTGCTGAGGTCCTACGGCTGTGATGATGCCGATCTCAGGGTGCACCAGATCGCATATCTCCTTGATATCTCCGGGCTGCTTGGCCCCCATCTCACATATAAACACCTCGGTGTAAGGCTTCATCATCTCGCGGATTGTACGTACTACACCCATCGTGGTATTGTAGCTGCCGGGAGTCATAAGCGTCTCATACTGCTCTGAGAGAAGTGTATATAGAAAATACTTTGTCGACGTCTTGCCATAGCTTCCCGTGATACCAATGACCTTAAGATTTGGCATCGAGCGAAGTATGCGCGCGGCATCATTGACGTAGCCTTTAGCTATGCTACGCTCTACAGGGAGCATGATCCATACGGCACCCAGGGTAATGATGTGAGAAGCACAGAATATGGCTACGAGGCTTACGGCACCGACATAAAGGCGGGTGAGCCACGAAGCATTGATACCTGCGGCAAGCTGAAAGCCGGCTACCACAAGCAGACAGAGCAACGTCATTGCACCGAAGATACGGCGCACACGGGCGGTGACGACCAGCGGTTTCTTATAGCGGCAGCGAGCGAGCGTGAGCCACGAACCGGCCGCGAATATACCTATGAGCAGCACGCCCCAGCCCTGACGGGTGAATGTAGCTACTGACGCGAAGAACACACAGAAGCCTATAAGGCGGCTGTAAGAGGTGGTGTCGCCCGAGGTTTTGAGCCAGCGCATATAGCGCGATATGCGATAGGAATTCTGCTGCGCCATCATGGCGGTGCGGCGCAGTTCCACTACCACATTGGCAAGTGCGAGAAGCACCACGAAAGAATAAAGGCAATAGGCGAATATATCCATTCGGTTATCTGATTTTTTGGTTCTATGACTTTAGGAAACTTGACAATACAGCGGCAAACTGCACCGGATTGTCGAGGAAACTATAGTGACCGCATCCGGGAAAGCTCACCAGTCCGGAGCCGGGGATCAGACGCTCCATCGTGCGGGCATCTGATATCGGCGTGGCGGTGTCGTTTTCACCCCATATAAGCAGAGTGGGAGCCTTTATATCCGGCATCACCGATTTGAGGTCTTCATTGACTACGCGGCTGAGAATGGCACGCATACGGGGCGACGCCGAAGCATAGTCGGCCGAACCGCGACCGCTCCGCATCTTCTCGATTTTCTCCTGTCCGCGACGCTTGCCGTAGAGAAGCATTATGAGGCGTTTCATGAGTTTGAAACTATACACCTTATAATAATATGACAGGGGGCGCTTTGGCTTCACACCGGCAGCATCGACGAGTATCACCTTGTCGACCGGATTGCGCGAGGCATAAAGTATCGACACACGACCACCAAACGAATGACCCAACAGCGACGGACGCTGCAGCACGAGCCGATCCACGAATTTCTCGATCAGGCGGGTGTACTCCTCCACGCCCCATACAGCATCAGGCTCAGGCGATTCGCCGAAGCCGGGGAAATCTACAGAGATGGCAGTGTGCGTCTTAGCTGCGATTGACGCTACCGATGCAAGCGTAGTGGCGTTGCAGCCCCAGCCGTGCAGCAGAAGGATTGGATTGCCGCTGCCACAGGTAGTGTAACTCACCTTGCAGCCGTCAATATCTATAGTTGATCTTTTAGTTTGGTCCATATAGCCCACAAAGATAGTGAGAAAGTCGGAAATAGCATTTGCCGCCTCTATGATTTTTTCATATCTTTATACCCCGAAAACGCATCTTATATGGAAATACTCATACTTAGCCTACTCTGTATCCTTCTCGTAGTGGCCGCTTTCGCCATCTATCGCCACTATTCCAAAGCTCTTGCCGACGAATCACAGCGCTCAGCCACGCTTCAGTCCGAGGTCTCGGTCCAGACACAGCGAGTGGCAGAGATGCAGGCTCAAGTGGCAGCGGAGCAGACGGCGCGCAAGGTGGCCGAGACGCGCCTGGAAGAGGCCAACGCATTCCACACCAAAGAGCTACAGCGCATCGAAGATACACAAAAGCAGGCATCCGACGCCTTCCGCGTGATGGCTTCAGAGATCATGAAAGAGAATACGGCGGCAATGATGCAGCAGAATCAGTCGCAAGTAGGCACACTCCTCTCCCCTCTCAAAGAGGATATTGAACGCTTCCGCAAACAGGTGGCCGACTGCTATACAGCCGAGAGCCGGGAGCGCTTCTCGCTCCAAAACCACATACGCGAGCTTATGGAGGCCAACGCCACCATTGGCCGCGAAGCCAAGGAACTGGCAATGGCCCTGCGCGGCAACTCCAAGACTCAGGGCGACTGGGGCGAATTTCTACTCGAATCGATACTTGAGCAGTCGGGGCTACGTGAAGGATTTGAATTTTTCCCCCAGCTTACGTCGGACGACGGTGTGACGACGTTGCGCGATGCCGCCGGTCGCGGGCTGCGCCCCGACGTAGTGGTGCGCTATCCCGGCAATCTGTCGGTAGTGATCGACTCCAAGGTGTCGCTCACATCTTACGTGAACTATATCAATGCCGATACGGAAGCCGACCGCGACATTCACCTTAAAGCCCATCTGGCCTCAATAGCCAAACATATTGCCGAACTTGCAGGCAAGAATTATCAGGACTACATCGGAGTGAACAAGCTCGACTTCGTGATGATGTTTGTGCCCAACGAGGGCGCATACGCCGCAGCAATGAAAGCCGATCCTACTATATGGCAGAAAGCCTTCGACAAGCGCGTGCTGATGGTGTCGCCCGTACAGCTCGTGGCATCGCTGCGCATCGTACGTCAGGTATGGACTCAGGAAGCTCAGACCCGCAACACCATAAAGATTGCCAAGGAAGCCGGCGAACTGTATAATAAATTTGCAGGATACATCGAGGATATGCAGCGGATAGAAGCCTCGCTCACCTCGGCGCGTAAAGCCTACGACGCCGCGATGAACAAGCTATGTGAAGGCCGCGGCAACGTGGTGCGACGCATCGAGAATCTGAAGGATCTTGGCGTGAAAGCGGAGAAGAATCTGCAGGCCGTTCTGAAAGACAAATTTCCCGACTACAACGAGTAGTCTTTCAGAATCACGCGCAACTTCTGACGCGCATAGTAGATACGGCTCTTGATTGTGCCTACGGGAAGATGCATCTCTTCAGCGATCTCGGCATACTGATAGCCGGCAAGGTGCATCTTGAACGGTTTGCTGTACTGCACCGTAAAGCGGTCGATAGCCCGCTCGAGATCCTGCATGGCAAAACTGCCTTCCGGCGACTCTCCGAGTGAGTCCGACGTGGATATCGGCATATTATATATGTCGTCGGCATCGGCCAGTTGTGCATTAAACTTTGTATTGTGGCGATAGCGGTTGATGAAGATATTGCGCATAATCGTAAACACCCATCCCTTGAAATTGGTGTTGTCTGTGTACTTGTCTTCATTGTCGAGAGCCTTGAGAGTCGTATCCTGAAGCAAGTCGTAAGCATCGTCGCGGTTCGACGTCAGCATTACGGCAAAGTTCAGCATATTGGATTGGATCTGAAGCAATTTGTCTTTGAATACGGTAGAGTTCATAAGCGTGGAGGTTTAAAGGGAAAGAGAGAGATAATTTGAGAGAGTGTGTGTCTTTAAGTAGTATATCATTCTAACCCCGCCCGGCCGCGAATGGTTCCGCACTTTAACAGAATACAACACACGTTAAAAAACAACGCCTATAGGGCCTCGGGATAGCCATAGGACTGCGAATAGCTGATTGACGATGCAAAATTATGTGGCGCCTGAAGGTGGAAAACACATATTTTTCAAAAAAATTTCATCATCCCTGAATTTTTTTCGCGACGAATATTAAACCTATTTCAGTATGCGGGGAAAAGTTGCTAACTTTGCGGTGTAAAATACTAATGTAACTGACCGATATGTCGGAATCTCCCGATAAACAATATCAACTCGACTGCCGGTACCTCCGCATGGCTCGCATCTGGGCCGAAAATTCATACTGCCAGCGCCGCCGCGTGGGCGCGTTGCTCGTGAAGGGTCCGATGATCATATCCGACGGATTCAACGGTACGCCGGCGGGATTCGAGAATGTGTGTGAAGACAGCGACGGTGTGACGAAACCCTACGTGCTTCATGCCGAAGCAAATGCGATCACTAAGGTTGCGCGGAGCAATAATTCGTCGGAAGGCAGCACGCTCTACGTCACGGCGTCGCCCTGCGTGGAATGTGCCAAGCTGATTATTCAGGCGGGTATCCGCCGGGTAGTGTATGCCGATCTCTACCGTGTGACCGACGGTGTGGATCTTCTTCAGCGCGCCGGAATAGAATGTCTCCATCTCCCGATAGATTGATCTCACTGACTGCAACGATTTTATTTCCATCAAATTTGACTAAACTATAAATGACGAAACCATTATACCGCCGTCCCGCATTCTGGGCTCCGGTGCTTATTATCCTCAGCCTCGCAGGCGGCATCGGCATAGGGATGCTTACAGGGCGCCATAGTTCCGGTGTCAACCCTAAGCTTGAAAAGATCCAGAATATGCTGGGTATCATCGAAGAAAACTACGTGGATGAACTCGACCTCGACAGTATGCTCGAAAAGGCGATACCCGACATCATAGCGCAGCTCGACCCCCACTCGGAATATATCACGGCCAATGATCTGAAAGCGTTCAATGAAGACATATCCGGCTCATTCTCAGGCGTGGGTATCAGCTTCAATATGCTCACCGACACCATCACGGTGTTGGAGATTATCTCCGGCGGCCCGGCCGAAAAGGTAGGTATGCTCGCCGGCGACCGCATCGTGACTATCAACGACACCGTAGTGACGGATCAAGACTGGAATGACCGCCAGGTGATGAGCCGTCTGCGTGGTCCGAAGAATACTACGGTGAAACTGGGTGTACGACGCGATACGTCGCCCGAATTACTCTACTTCACCGTAACACGCGACGACATACCGGTTAACTCGGTCGACGCGGCCTATATGATCGACAGCAACACCGGCTACATAAAGATCAACAAATTCGCGCAGACCACATTCTCGGAAACCCTTACGGCTCTGACGCAACTACGCAACGAGGGCGCACGCCAATACATCATCGACCTGCGCGGCAACGGCGGCGGCTTGGTATCTGAAGTAGAGCTGATAGCCAACGAACTGCTTTCTCAGGGCGAGACGATAGTGTCGATGAAGGGACGCATCCCCCAGATCAATCAGCAAGCCGTGGCCACCGGCAGCGGATCGTACCGCAACGAACCGCTCGTGATCCTCATAGATGAATTCTCTGCTTCAGCTTCGGAAATTTTGGCCGGTGCGATCCAGGACAACGACCGTGGTCTGGTCATCGGGCGCCGCTCGTTCGGAAAGGGTCTGGTGCAGGATGTAGTCAATCTCCCCGACGGCAGCGCGCTGAAACTCACCGTGGCTCGCTACTACACACCCTCCGGCCGCTGCATACAAAAGACGTACACGATGGGAAATAAGGACGCTTACGACAGCGACCTGATAGATCGCTTCAACCGTGGCGAGGCTCTCAACGCCGATTCGATCCATCTCGACCGCTCGATGGTCTATACCACAGCCGGTGGACGAGAGGTGTATGGTGGCGGAGGCATTATGCCTGATATTTTCGTGGCCAACGACACTACCGGCATTAGCGACTACTATATTAAGGTGTTCAACGCCGGCCTGCTCCAGAAATATGCTTTCAACTACACAGACGCCAACCGCACCGCGCTATCGGATATCGAAGACCTCGACGCGCTGATGGCAGCACTCCCCTCCGACGATCAGCTGCTCAGCAGCTTCGTTGAGTATGCCCGCACAGAAGGCAAGGTGGTGCCGCGGTGGTATTATATAAACCTTTCGCGCGACTTGATTGTTAGTCAACTGAAGGCTCTCATCGCCCGCGACGTGCTCGGAATCAGCGCAAGCTATCAGGTGAGCAACCTCACCGATCCGACCGTACAGGAGGCTCTGAAGCAACTGCGTCAGGGCTATGTGATGAAGCCGGAAACACTAACGTCAACTCCATCTGAAAAATGAATAAAGACCAGATACGCCGACGCGTAAAGGCAAGAAAATCACTACTCGACGACAACGAACGGCTACGCGCGGCCGAAAGCGTGTTTGAGCGCCTGCAGCAGCTTGCTGCATTTGCAGTGAGCAATCATATACTCGCTTATCACTCTCTGCCCGACGAGCTGTCGACCCTCGCATTCCTTAACCGATGGCACGGCACCAAAAACCTCTATCTGCCAAGAGTCAACGGTGTGAATCTCGACATACTCCCCTACAATCCGGCCAACCTGCGAATTGGCGCATTTCATATCGACGAGCCTACGGGCACGGACACTACCGATGTAGATACGATAGAAATGATAATCGTGCCCGCCGTAGCGTATGATGCGCACGGTAATCGTGTGGGGCGCGGACGCGGCTTCTACGACCGCCTGCTTCAGTCGACACGCGCGCTGAAGGTTGGCGTAGGCTACGACTTCCAGCTCGTCGACGAAATCGACGCCGAACCTCACGATGTACCGGTAGATATCGTGATCACGGAGTCGCGCACTATCATCACCCGGCGTTCGAAGCGCTGACCTACCATGACGGCTGAGCGTACGGATTTCATGGAAAATTCGTAACTTTGCCGTCGGTATGATATCGATCAATAATCTCACTGTGGAATTCAGCGCTAAAGCGCTGTTCAGCAACATCGGCTACGTCATCAATCGCAAGGACAAGATCGCCCTTGTGGGTAAAAACGGAGCCGGTAAGTCGACTATGCTCAAAATTATAGCCGGACTGCAGGCTCCGACCTCAGGCACGGTGAGCGTCGAGCGCGACATACGCATTGGCTACCTGCCTCAGCACATGGAACTGAACGACACTCTCACAGTGAAGGAGGAGGTAAAGAAAGCTTTCGGTCATATCGACACACTCCGCGCTGATATCGACACCCTCACTCAGCAGATTGCCGAAGCTACCGACTATGAGTCGGAGGGTTATCAGCAGATGCTCGACCGGCTGACGTTTCTCACCGAACGTCTGGCTATCGAGGAGAGCGAAAATTCGGAAGCGGAGATAGAAAAGACGTTGCTTGGTCTGGGCTTCGTAAGAGATGACTTCGACCGGCCGACGGCTGAATTTTCCGGCGGATGGCGTATGCGTATAGAGCTGGCCAAGATCCTTCTGCGCCGCCCTGACGTTGTATTGCTCGACGAGCCTACCAACCATCTTGACATCGAGTCGATACAGTGGCTTGAGCAATGGCTTATACAGAAGGCCAACGCCGTGGTGCTCGTGAGTCACGACCGCGCTTTTCTCGACAACGTGACCAACCGCACTATCGAAATTTCGCTCGGCAAGCTCTACGACTATTCGGTCAACTACTCCAAATTCGTTACCCTACGCCGCGAACGACTGGAGCAGCAGCAGCGCGCCTACGCTAATCAGCAGAAGCAGATTCAGGACACGGAGGACTTCATAGAGCGCTTCCGCTACAAGGCCACGAAGAGCGTACAGGTGCAGAGCCGCATCAAGCAGCTTGCCAAGATTGAGCGCATAGAGCTCGATGAGATAGACACCTCGCATATATCCCTGCGCTTCCCCCCGGCTCCGCGCTCTGGCGACTACCCGGTAATAGCAGAGGGTGTTGGCAAAGCCTACGGCGACCATCAGGTATTCGATGGCGTGGATCTCACGCTCAAGCGCGGCGAGAAGGTAGCATTCGTTGGTAAGAACGGCGAAGGCAAGTCTACACTCGTGAAATGCATACTCGGAGAGATACCCTACACCGGCAACCTCAAACTCGGACATAACGTAAAAGTAGGATATTTTGCCCAGAATCAAGCCCAGCTGCTCGACCCCGAACTTACGGTATTCGACACTATCGACCGCGTGGCCACAGGCGACATCCGCACTCGCATCCGCGACATTCTCGGCGCATTCATGTTTGGCGGCGAGGCTTCGGAGAAGAAGGTGAAAGTGCTGTCGGGTGGCGAAAAGACCCGTCTGGCGATGATCCGTCTGCTCCTTGAACCGGTGAATCTGCTGATCCTCGATGAGCCCACCAACCACCTCGATATGGCTACAAAAGATGTGCTTAAGCAGGCTATCAAGCAGTTTGACGGCACGGTGATAGTAGTAAGCCACGACCGCGAGTTTCTCGACTCACTCGTAGAAAAGGTCTACGAATTTTCGGGTGGCAACGTGCGCGAATGTATCGGTGGTATCTACGAATTTCTCGACCGTAAGAATGCAGCCGCTCCGCAGACTCAGCCATCAATACCCGACGGCCGTACAGCTCCGGAGAAATCGGCTCCACAGCCTCAGGCTGAGGAGCCGAAAAGCAGCCCTCAGCGCCAGTCGTATGCGATGCAGAAGGAGCAGGAACGCCTGCGCCGCCAGCGCAAGAAGAAGGTAGAGCAGGCCGAAGCCGCAGTGGCCGATCTGGAGCAAGAACTCGCAGCAATCGAGGAGCAGATGGCCTCAGGCGAATACGACCCCGATCTGTATGCCCGGCACGCTCAGAAGCAGAAAGAACTTGAGAATGCGATGAGCATCTGGGAGCTCGCCACAATCGAATACGATAGTATTTCGGCGGAATAGCTGAATTTTTCAACTTTTTTTCCTCTTCGATTGGTGAATTAGAAGATATGTGCGTACCTTTGTAAAAGAAGACACCACACATCAATTTTTCACCTTATTTCTATGCTCACCCTACTTATCGTAGTATTCATCATCGGCTATCTGGCCATAGCTCTCGAACACCCTCTTAAAATCGACAAAACGGCATCGGCTCTACTGTTGGGCATGACGATGTGGGTCATCTATTCCATTGGTGCTGACTCAATAGTGCCTGCGGTATCAGGTGAGAAGTTTGCCATGTTTCTCAACGACAATCCGACGCTGAAGTCGGCATCTCTCCATACTCAGTCGCTTCAATATATCCTTCAGGTCGACATCGTGGAGCACCTCGGCGACATTTGCCAGACACTGCTCTTCCTGATCGGTGCTATGACCATCGTAGAAGTAATCGACGTACACGGCGGATTCCGTATCATCACCGAGCGTATCACTACCCGCCGCAAGGTGCGTCTGCTATGGGTGATCAGTTTCACCACCTTCTTCATGTCGGCCGTGCTTGATAATCTCACTACCTCTATCGTGATGATAATGCTGCTCCGCAAGCTCATAGCCAACAAGCAGGAGCGCTGGCTCTACGCGGCTATCATCGTGATTGCAGCCAACAGCGGCGGAGCATGGTCGCCCATCGGCGATGTCACCACGATAATGCTGTGGGTAGGTGGCAACGTCACCACTCCCAACCTTATATCCTACGTACTGCTGCCAAGCCTCGTGTCTATGGTAGTGCCTGTATGGCTCGTGGCGCGCAAGATCAAGGGCGATCTGCCACCCATCGTAGAAAATGTGTCGCCACTCAAGGAGATATCCAACGGCGAACGTAACACGATCTTCTTCCTCGGTGTGGCCGCGCTGCTCTTCGTGCCGGTATTCAAATCCATCACCCACCTGCCACCATTCGTCGGTATGCTTTTCTCGCTTGGTGTAATGTGGGTATTCACCGAGATCTTCTATAATTCCAAATCGCTTCAGCAGTCGCGCGAACAGCGTATCCCCAAGGTAATTTCACGCGTAGATATGCCGTCGATCCTCTTCTTCCTCGGTATCCTTATGGCAGTCGCAGTGCTGCAGTCTACCGGCCTGCTCTCGTCGCTGGCGCTCACGCTCGACACACATGTACACAATGTATATATCATCGACACAATCCTCGGCATACTATCGTCGATTGTCGACAACGTACCTCTCGTGGCAGCCTCAATGGGTATGTATCCGGTCGAGATGGGCGAAGTGACCGGATACGCCGCTAACTTCGTCGTCGACGGCACATTCTGGGAACTGCTCTCCTACTGCGCGGGCGTAGGCGGCAGCATCCTCATCATCGGCTCGGCAGCCGGCGTGATAGCCATGGGACTCGAAAAGATCAATTTCGGCTGGTATCTGCGCAATTTCTCGCTTCTGGCATTGGCAGGATATCTCGCCGGTGTGGTGGTATATATCGCCGAAAAGCTGATTTATTGACAAAAAAGCATTACTTTTGTGTCATAAAACGAAATCATAATGGCTCAGAAACCCTCTATTCCTAAAGGCACGCGCGACTTCGGACCCGTCGAAATGTCGCGTCGCAACTACATATTCGATACTATCCGTCAGGTATTCCGCCTCTACGGATTCTCCCCTATAGAGACTCCGGCGATGGAAAATCTATCTACACTGATGGGCAAATACGGTGAGGAGGGCGACAAGCTCCTCTTTAAGATACTCAATTCGGGCAATTATCTGCGCGGTGTGGATATGCCGGCTGAGCCTGAGACGGCTACTCCCGCATTCACCTCCGCTATATCGGAAAAAGGTCTGCGCTACGACCTTACTGTACCTTTCGCCCGCTTCGTCGTCCAGCACCGCAATGAACTGCAGATGCCCTTCAAGCGATATCAGATCCAGCCCGTGTGGCGTGCCGATCGTCCGCAGAAAGGCCGATATAGAGAATTTTATCAGTGTGATGCCGACGTCGTAGGCTCAGACTCTCTTCTCAACGAGGTAGAATTGCTTCGCCTGATCAATGACGTATTCAACCGTCTCGGCATACGCGTGATCATCAAGATCAACAACCGCAAGATACTCTCCGGTATAGCCGAACTTATCGGTGCGCCCGAGAAGATTGTAGAGATCACGGTAGCTATCGACAAAATCGACAAGATCGGCCTTGACGGTGTCACCGCCGAACTGGCCGAGCGTGGCCTCTCCGCAGAAGCCATCGCCACTCTTACCCCGATCATCACCCTTCAGGGTAGTACCGCAGAGCGCCTTGAGGCTCTGAGCAGCCTCCTCGCTGACTCACCCACCGGACTGCTTGGCGTAGAAGAGTTGAGAGAGATCCTCACCACCCTCGACGCCTGTGGTATGGAAGCCAATATCGAACTCGATGTGTCGCTCGCCCGCGGCCTCAACTACTACACCGGTACCATCATCGAAGTGAAAGCAGCCGATGTTGCCATAGGCAGTATCACTGGTGGCGGCCGTTACGACAATCTCACCGGAGTATTCGGTATGCCCGGCCTTTCGGGCGTAGGCATATCCTTTGGTGCCGATCGTATCTACGACGTACTCACCCAGCTCAATTTATTCCCCGACAGCACATTGGCTTCGACACAAGTAATGTTTGTCAACTTCGGTGCGCGCGAATCCATAGAAGCACTGCGCATCATGGACACACTCCGCAGCCATGGTATCGCTTGCGAACTCTATCCCGATCAGGCGAAGATGAAGAAACAGATGGGTCGAGCCGATGCCCTCCATATCCCGTTCGTAGCCATAATCGGAGCCGACGAGATCGCTCAGGGTAAACTCACCCTAAAAAATATGTCAACAGGAGAGCAGAACCTGCTCACGATTCCCGAAGCCATAGCAACAATTCAGTCGGTAAAATAAAACTCATTCGGCGATTTTGCCGATAAATGAGAAATTTGCATTATCTTTGCACCGCAAACACAGAGCAACCTCGTCTATCACATAGCTCGAATGGTGGAATGGTAGACACGAAGGACTTAAAATCCTTTGGCCATTGCGGCTGTGCGGGTTCGAGTCCCGCTTCGAGCACTCTCCTTTAAGTAGCCCCTCAAAGCCCACGCCTTGAGGGGCGACCTAATTTTTCGTCCGACGCAACAAGTCGGACTAGTCAGACTTGTCCGACTTGTCCGAAATAGAGGCCTAATATGCAAAAAGTTGTTGCTTTATTATTTGAGTTTTATTATTTTTGAGTAGAATTTGTTTATTTATGGCAAAAGGGACATTCTTGCAACAAAAAGGCGGGTATCGTAACCTAGTGGTTTATCGTATTTCTGAAATAGTTTACGACATTACATACTATTTTGCCAATAAATATCTTAGCAAACACAATCGAACCATTGATCAGATGATACAGGCAGCGCGCTCAGGCAAACAAAATATAGCCGAAGGTAGTGAAGCTGCTACCACATCTTCGGAAACAGAGATCAAGCTGACCAATGTTGCTAAAGCAAGCCTTGAAGAGCTACTTATCGATTACGAAGATTATCTAAGAGTCAGAGGTATGTCATTATGGAATAAGGAACATCCTCGATATGAGCGATTACGTAGATATTGTAAGAGCGATGCATTTATGACAGGCTATAGAGATTTACTCACCCGACTGAATGAAGAAGAGATGTGCAATATGGCAATTACCCTAATCAATCAAGCTACCTATATGCTGAAGCGCCTCATTGAGCATCAACAAAAAATGTTCCTTGAGAATGGCGGTGTCAGAGAGCAAATGATGAGGGCTCGAATCGAATACAGGAAAAATAATAAATAGTAATTATCCGACAGGTCAGACAGGTCGGACTAGTCGGATAGGAGGTGGTGAATTGAAAAATTCGGGGAACGTGGCGGATGTGGCGAGGAAATTAGCTATATTTGCATTATGTAATTATATTATATCTATAATACTAGACCTCGACTATAGTTCCCTATAAATATACATACCTTCATAATGCATCCATAATTTTCCCTAAAGTTATTATGACAAAACATTTAATATATACGATTCTAATTTTGCTTATTTCCTTCTCTACAAATACATTTGCCCAGTCATATTCAGGAGTACTAAACCAAGCTGACTCATTACTCTCACAGATAGCGAATCACACTGCTACGACTGTACAACAAATCGGCGAAATGGATCCTGCCAGAGGGAGATATAAGATGTATCCAACAGAAAATGTACATAATTTTATTAAGCTTGATACATCTACGGGACGCATTGAGCAAGTCCAATGGTCACTCAAAACTGACAAAGAATTCTCTGTGTGGATTAACACTTCCTACCTCTCCTATTATGGAAAAATAGGTAGATTCGAATTATATCCTACACAAAATATGTATCAGTTTATTCTTTTGGATACAACAGATGGTAGAGTTTGGCATGTTCAATGGGGTTTTAAACCAACTGAGAGGTGGATTAAACGTATTTACTAAATATAGTTAACACATTTACATAACAGCCTTCCAATACATCTGGTCACGCCCCCCGCAATACTTTTACTCAGTGTATGGTATTCCCGTTAATAATCACATATCTAAACATATCAATAAAGACATCCATCATATGCGAAAAAAATACGCAATACTTGTAACTAGCCTCGCTTCTCTTATGCTTATTATTGGGAGTGGGATATATTACTATTTTTATTACTACATCGAACCAGTTGATAACTATATTCTAATTAAATATACGCCCCCACAACTCACAAAATCCATTTGGGGTAGTATGGAATATACTAAACCTGAATACCAGTGTGAGTTACTCCCTAATTACCCAAATGAGGAAGCGGCGATTAAAGAACAAGAAAAAAAGGCCAAAGAATTTTATATATTTGTATCAAAAAAATATGAACAAGAATTAAAATATCCTACGGACGATAATCCTAGGTTACATAAAATTCAAGTGAATGCAATAAAATCATTGCTTGAGCAGGAGCGCATCCTAGTACGTTCAACCCATAATAGAAATTTTAATCCTGAAGAAGCATTGGAAATGATTCGTAAACATTGGGGTGATAAATCGTTAAAGGAATACGCAAAATCGAACAATGTCGAAGTTACAATATATCATATTTCTAAATTTTAATATTGGTCACAATGTAAATACGAATTGATCTTAACAACACATCTCTAAATGAACCTTGTTTTATAAATTTTGTGAGAGGTGTTGGAAGTGGCGTGGAAATTGGCTATATTTGCTTTTGTGATTCAACCGCTACTACCGTGAGATACTACAGCACCAACGACCGATATATCGAGGTACCGCTCCGCAAGGCCATCATGCAGAGTGTGGCACCAGACGGTGGCGTATATATGCCCGACAGTATTCCGCTGATTCCGCGCGCACTCTTCACCCATATCCCGAAGATGTCGCTCACCGAGATTGGATATGTGGCCGCAACTACACTGTTCGGATCCGACATACCGGCGGCCGATCTTAAATCGATCGTTGCTGATACACTCACATTCCCTATACCTTTGCATGAAGTAGCCCCGTCGATCTACGCGCTCGAGCTTTTCCATGGCCCGACTGGAACATTCAAGGATGTAGGCGCAAGATTTATGGCTCGGCTAATCAAATATTACACATCCGCGCAGTTCGGTGAAGAACGCACTCTTAATGTTGTAGTAGCTACGTCAGGAAACACAGGCAATGCCGTAGCGAATGCGTTTGCCAATATACCGGGGGTCAACGTGATAATCTTCCATCCTCAGCGATCGGCGATGCGAGTTGATGCGGATGCGTTTGCCACGATCGCACCCAACATCCACCCAATCGGCATACGTGGCACATTCAACGAATGTCAGCAATTGGTGAAAAGCGCCTACAACGATACGGAGCTGAACGAGCGCCTGAGCCTCACATCAGCCAACTCTATCAATATAGCGCGTCTGCTCCCCCAGACATTTTACTTCTTTCAGGCCTACGCACGACTGGCTGAAATGGGACTGAGCGTCGACGGTATGACAATCGGCACTCCTTGCGGCAATCTCGGCAATCTCACCGCCGCTCTGTTTGCCAAGCAGATGGGTCTGCCTCTCAAGAGTATAATCGCCGCGGGTCAGGACAACGAACGTCTGTGGGGCTCAATCCGTAACGGCCGCCTGGCTGTAAACGATTTCAACGATCAAGCTCTGTCGACCAATCTGTCGCGCATCAACTCTCTGATACAGACGTCACCCCGCCTGGCCGACAATATCGAGTGCCATACATATACAGCGGCAGAAATTGCAGAGCAAATCAAGGATGCCCACAATCGCTACGGTTACCTTATGAACACGCGCTCGGCGCTGGCCTTTAAGGCTGTGGCTTCCACAACTTCCGATGGTTCACCCCGGGTATTCTTAGCCACCGTACGCCCCGACCACGATACGCCTCCGGCCGCTGCACACCGTCAGATGCCAATGGCTGCACACCCCATCCTATCACCGGTTTATGCTGATATCCGGCGCTATCTAATCGACAGATTTTCCAAATAACAATCATCCAAATATATTAAATTGCAAATAATTATGGCTAACAAACGCAAACTCAAGAAGGAGATCCGCTACATCTGCGGCGATCTCGCTCTGGAAACGATCCTCACCGCCGAATACATTCCCGGTGCCAATATCTCGAAGCTCAACGAACTGGTAGCCAAGATTGCCGCCTTTCAGGAGCACGCCTTGAAACTCACTTCGTTCACGTTTGAAAAATCGCCCCGCGAATTTGAAAACCGCGCCGATTACCGCAAGGCTCTTGCCGCATACCACACTGCCGCATATCGCAAATTCCGCGAAGACTTCAACAATCAGATGTCGGAGATTGTTAAAGAACTGAACGCCGCTATCCCGCAGGAGCAGCGCGATTTGTGTAAAGAACTCGTAAAAGAATAATCCCTCCCTGAATATGAAGTGGTTAAGCAACTTAATATTACGTATAGCCGGATGGAAAGAGAGCATCACTGTGCCCGACTATCCAAAAGTGATAATATGCGTTGCACCACACACATCCAACTGGGACTTCATACTCGGAAAACTGGCCTACGCCGCCGCAGGGCGTAGAGCCGGTTTCCTAATGAAATCGTCGTGGTTCTTCTTCCCCCTCGGATTGATATTCAAATCTATAGGCGGTGTACCCGTGAAGCGCGGCAAAGGTAGCTCGCTCGTCGAAACGCTAATAGAGCGCTACCGCACATCCGACAGACTCGCTTTAGCCATCACTCCTGAGGGTACCCGCAGCCTCACCACACGCTGGCACACCGGATTCCTACGTATAGCGCTTGAAGCCAACGTACCGATAGTACTTGGAGTTCTTGACTTTGCCACGAAGCAAATACTGATCGAAGAAACATTCACCCCTACCGGCGACATTGACTCCGATCTCCGGCGTGTGAAGGACTACTATCGCCCGTTCGCGGGTAAATATCCCGACAAATTTTCAGCCGACTGACCGATGCCGCACAGTATACTTACAGCGGCTATAATACCGCTTGATATCAAGCCATTGGATAGCAATGTCAATATCCGAGCCGCCATCAGACGCATCGAGGCTTTGCCCACCGATGTTGACATCGCAGTGCTTCCCGAGATGTTCAACACAGGATTCACACCTGATCCCGACAAAATTCAAGAAGTAGCCCAGTTTCCTGACGGTGCAGCTATATCGCAACTGCGCGAAGCGGCACACCTACACAGTATTGCCATCTGTGGCAGCTATATGGCCAAGGATCACTACGGCCACTATTATAATCAGGGATTTGTGATTGATCCCGATACCGATAGGGTCAGCTTCTACAACAAGCATCACCTCTTCCGCTACGGCGGCGAAAGTGAAGTGCTTACTCCCGGTAATGTCATTGCCCCATTAGTTGAATTTCGCGGTTGGCGTCTGAAAATGTCAATCTGCTACGACATCCGGTTCCCGGTATGGAACCGCTCACACGCCAACGACTACGACATACTTGTCGTACCGGCCAATTGGGCACACGCCCGCTACTATGCATGGCGACATCTGCTCATCGCCCGCGCTATCGAAAATCAATGTTTCGTATTGGGATGCAACCGTGAAGGCACCGACATATACGGCTCCTACGAGCGTGGCGACTCTTTGATACTCAACTATTGGGGGACGGATATTGGGGAAACACATGCCGACGGCACTATCATTGCACGGCTCGACGGAGAGCGGCTCGATCACGACCGTGAGAAGTTCGCCCCGTGGCGCGACGCCGACACCTTTGAGCTCACCGACTTATAATTTCCGTAATAGCCCCTCTATCTGAGGAAGCAATGCCGACGAGTCATCGTTGACAATCTCTTTCGTATAAGGATGCAACTCCGCGGCATCAGGCCGATACCTCTGCGCCTCTATGCGTTCCAACACCTGCGCTTCCGATAATCCGTTGCGTAGCATTACACGACGCACCCTGATCGCTTCCGGTGCCACCACTTCCCAAACCTCATCTACCAAACGATGCAGACCGCTCTGATATAGTATAGCCGTCTCGACAAACGCCAATCCGCACTGACCATCACGCCAGCTCATTAGATCCTCGGCCACACAGCCGTGTACGGCGCGATTCAGTATCTCAAGCTTGGTCGCATCGCCGAACACAGCGGCCGCCAAAGCAGACCGATCAATCCGGCCGTGGCAGTCTATAGCTTCGGCACAAATTTCTTCAGCAATTGTACGTCGGATTCCATCCGAAGCATCCATTAGTTGCTTGGCACGCGTATCACAATCATACACGGAATATCCCATACAGCGCAATATCCGGCATACTACTGACTTACCGCTACCGATACCGCCACACACCGCAATCAGACGCCCTGCAGCCATTAGTGCTCTATTACGTATTCCACACTATCGTGGCTCAGGCTCACCACCTTGAGGCCTTCAGGAATATCCGACAGACTCACATGTGCTCGGGTAGCACCGCGGCGTATCTTCTTGAAGTCGACCAAAGCTTTGGCGCGGAAGTTCATCGTACTCATACGCATCGGCACCAGATACTGCACCGACACCGTAGCGGGATATGTCAGCACACGCTCCCCTTCCGATACATTAGTCACCGTTACGGGGATCGTCGCCGTTCTGGCCACCAGCATCTCTACCGGCACCGTCACCTTCACCTTCTCGGGTATTATACGCATATTGGGTAGCTGCTGCACAGCCACCTCCACTACCGTAGTATCAGATACATCATCGAGCGTAAGAGCCTCGGTCTCGGCATACTTATGCTTCAATCGCGGAGCATCGTGAGCCATATACACCGTCACCGAATCCACATCGGCCACGGCCGGACCCGCCAGCACACACTCCGGACTTGTAGAAATATTAGCCAATACCCTCAGCGGCACACGAATACCCTTACCCGTGGTATAGTGCAGATTAATCGAGTCGGGCGACACCACTATGATATTGACATTCTGGCCAAACATCTCGCGGATACGGCTGTCGAGCTTCGTGCGCGATACATTGATCAGGTTGCGCGACGGAGATGAATACTGGCGGAAATCAAGGCGCATCTCCGGCACTTTCGAGAAATAATATTTCAGGAACTGTGTACCGCGACCTTTCATCACCACATTGATCGACGACGGGACATTCTCCAACACCACTACCGAGTCGGGCACATTGTCGAGCTCAACCTTAAGTTCGTAGCATCGCTCGGTCACGTCGTCCATCGCGACAAAGAGCCAGAATGCGAACGCCACCAGGAAACATAGCAGATACGACAGCAGATTGCGGCCGCGACGCGTGTGCATCTTCCGGTTGATCGACTGAGCGAGATTGCTTACTATATGGCGTCCGTGGGTACTCATATATCTAAACGGCTATGCGGCTCCCTGCAATCGGGCGCCGCATCAGCCATAAAAAAGTTCTTGTACTTGTGTTGTATCTGTTGTTACTTCTGATCCTGCTGAGCCTCGGCATCGGTCTGAGCCTGCTCGGCAGAGGGATATACAGAATTTTTGTCAATCTTGATAGTGACGCCGTTGGCTACTTCAAGAAGGAAAGTGGTGTCGTTGACAGCCTTAACGCGACCGTAAATGCCGCCGGCGGTAACTACGGAGTCGCCCTTCTGCACACCTTCGCGGAACTTGCGGATCTCTTTCTGGCGCTTCGACTGCGGACGAATCATGAAGAAATAGAACACGAGCACCAGCACTACGATAAGACCGATATTCATCAGCCCGTTCGCGCCCTGCTGAGCTTCGGCTTCAAGGAGAATGAAATTCAACATAGCAATTTTTCGTTATTTTAGATTTATAATTTTTTCAAATATAGGGTATAAATTCCGTACCGCCAAATTATTTATTGAGCAAACCCTCCTTTTTAAGATGCTCGATGATCACATAGAGCAAGCCGTTGATAAACTGGCCGCTTCGAGGAGTGCTGTAGTAGTGGGCTATCTCGATATACTCGTTGATACTTACAGGCAGCGGTATAGCGGGGAAATTGAGAATCTCTGCCAGTGTGGTCACCATGATCACCACATCCATCAGAGCCAGTCGGTCAGACTCCCACGAGCGCTGATCCAGGAAGCGATCTATATAAGAGCGGTACTGATCATAATTGTCCACGCAGAGCATAAACAGTTCATCGCCGAAAGCCGCATCTTCATCATCCTTATACTGCGGCAGAAGCAGCGGCTCACCCTCCTGCTTGTCGGCAATACGGCGTATAGTCTTGGTCACGAACGTACCGATGATGTCGATATCGTCATTCCAATACACCGACTTTGTCTCGAGCACCTCAGCCAATTCGTCGCCGGGCAGAATGATCTTGCGGAAAATGGTGCGCCAAAATTCGCAGTCCTCCTTCAGATCAGATTCCTTGCGCTCCATATATTCGGCATACTCCTCCGACTGCTTGATCGAGTCGAGAAGTTTCGATAGCAACTGCGTGTCATCGTCCCAGCTGAAAGGATGCTCCTTGAAATAATCGGCAAGTTCCTCGCTCTGGGCCAATATAGCCACGAGCTTATTGTCCACGAATCGGGTATTGGGATTTAGATCCACGCTTGTAGCCAGATACTTGTTGCGGGCATTGTCGAGCCGCAATTCTTCGAGTCGCGTCAAAGCTACCGGCAGCAGAAGCAGAGCGTGATAGAGCTGATAAGCCTTGTCGAGCGAATCGGCGAGCTGACGGCGCGAGTTGATCACCGACATACTGGTCATAGCCAACTCACTCAGCGATGTCAACGCAAGATCAAGAGCTTCCTCCTCGCCGCGCAATGAATAACCGTCGAGCTTACGCAGCGCCGCCTTAAAGGCCGGATTACGTACGATTACTGTTGAGAGTATCGCAGTCCAGAACTTTACGTCAGATTCGATATCCCGGTTGCGCGTGTGCGTATAGCTGCGATATGCCGCCGAGCGTATCACCTCCTGGTAGATATCGATTATAGTGGAATCAGTGATTATATGCGGATATTCCTCATCGCGCGCCACTGCTCCACGCAGATCATTGTCGGTGCCCATTATGCGGCTCACCTTATTATCTTTCAGATACTTGTTGGAAGCCACTTCGCCGGGCACCCGGAGCTGAGGCAGCCCGTAACCGCCCGAAAGGCGCATGATCGTAAACAGCATATACCTGTAAGCGCGGTTCACAAACAGCTTCGCCGACGAAGCGTCGGGCTGTGGTGTGCGCAACTTGAATTCACCATTCGTAAGCAGGTAGCTGTAGAGAAGCTGCACTACCTTTATCCTTATCAATATTCGGTTTATCATATCGCGGATATTAGTGTTGAGCGGTTCGACGATTTAATAGTTCACGTTTTGAGACCACAAATTTACTCATTTATTCCCAATTTATCGTCGCTGTGAGCGAGTTTTTCACTAACTTTACGGCTCAAACCAATAGCATATGTACAAGTTTACCGTCACAATCATTTCATTTATCTTATCAATGACAGCATCTACTGCTTCGGCAACCAATCCGTTGCTCCAATCGTTCGACACTCCCCACGCCACTCCACCATTCCAGCTCATCAAGGCCTCCGACTTCGAGCCCGCCATCGACTCCGGTATCGCCGAGGCCAGGCAGGAGATCGAAGCGATATGCAACAACCGTGCGACTCCCGACTTCGACAATACCATCGTAGCTCTTGAGAAAGCCGACCGCAAGCTCAATCGCGTACTCAATATCTTCTTTCCACTCCTCTCTGCTCTGACCGACGACGAGATGATGGAAATCTCGATGCGCGTCACTCCCGTGCTTTCCGACTTCTCCACATCTGTATCGCTCAACGAGCGCCTGTGGGAAAAGATCAAATACGTATACGACCATCGCGACCTCTACAATCTCTCTCCCGAAGATAGCATGCTGCTAAAGCAGACCTACGACGGCTTCGCTCGCGGCGGTGCTCTCCTTCAGGGCGACGACCGCGAGACCTACCGCAAGCTGTCGGCCGAACTGTCTGAACTCACCACCCTCTTCGACCAGAACATCATCCGCGAGCTCAACACCTACGAGATCTGGCTTACAGCCGATGATCTCGCCGGCCTGCCCGAAGGCGTAGTCGAAGCAGCCGCACAGGCCGCCGCCGAGAAAGGCCGCGAAGGCGAATACCTCTTCACTCTCGCCCAGCCCACCTACATGGCCTTCCTCAAATACTCCGACCGTCCCGATCTGCGCGAGCGCATGTATCGCCTCTACTCCGGCCGCAACACCTCCGGAGAGTTCTCCAACGTAGAGATTCTTAAACAGATCGCCGCCAAGCGTCAGGAACTCGCCAAGCTGCTCGGCTATCCTACCTACGCCGACTTCTCGCTCGTCAACACTATGGCCGAAAATCCTGCCGCCGTCAACAAGCTCCTCAACGATCTGCGCGAGGCTTACCGCCCCGCCCTTGACACAGAGCTCGCCGAACTCACCGCATTCGCTACACAACTCGAAGGTAAGCCCGTAGTGATCTGCCCCTGGAACTACAGCTACTATTCCAACAAACTCCGTCAGGCCCGCTACGACTTCGACGAAGAAGCCCTCCGCCCATACTTCGAACTCGACAATGTGATATCCGGTGTATTTGGTCTCGCCACCAAACTCTACGGACTCCAATTCCGTCAGCGCACCGACATCCCCGTCTATCACCCCGACGTGAAAGCTTTCGAAGTCACCGACGCCGACGGTAAATATATAGGTGTGCTCTACACCGACTTCTTCCCCCGCGAATCTAAGCGCCCCGGCGCATGGATGACCGAATTCAAATCACAGTGGCACGATGCCGACTCGGCCGATTCACGCCCCCACATCTCCATCGTGATGAACTTCACCAAGCCCACCGCCACCAAGCCCTCGCTGCTTACGCCCTACGAAGTCGAGACATTCCTCCACGAATTCGGCCACGCCCTCCACGGCCTTCTCGCCGACACCCGTTATGCCTCCCTCTCGGGCACCAACGTATACCGCGACTTCGTTGAGCTCCCCTCTCAGTTCAACGAGAACTATCTCACACAGAAAGAATTCCTCGACGGATTTGCCCGCCACTATCTCACCGGCGACACCATCCCGCAGGACTACGTCGACAAGATCATCGCATCCTCGCAGTTCGGCGCCGCCTACTCCTGTATGCGCCAGCTCAACTTCGGCATGCTCGATATGGCGTGGCACTCCATCACCGAGCCCGTCGACGATGCCGTAGCCTTCGAAATTCAGGCCATCGCACCGGTAGAGATATTCCCCGCCGTAGAAGGCACCATGATCTCCCCCCAGTTCAGCCACATCTTTTCGGGGGGCTACGCAGCCGGCTACTACAGCTATAAGTGGGCCGAAGTGCTCGACGCCGATGCCTTTGCACTCTTCCAGGAGCGCGGCATCTTCGATCCCGCTACCGCTCGATCGTTCCGCGACAACATCCTCTCTCGTGGTGGCACGGAGCATCCCGCAGTGATCTACCGCCGATTCCGCGGTCAGGAACCTACGATCGACGCACTCCTCCGCCGCGACGGCATTCGCAAGTAAGATTCCCACACACAATCCACCCATTATTAAAATGCCTCGGAGCCATCCGAGGCATTTTAACGTATCTTAGCTTTAGTGGGCGGTAATTTCGCCCGACACTCGCTTTACTTTGCCGGTGTAAAAAAAACAATAACTAACTTAACACCGCTTCCGATTTATGACACCCTCTGCCATCATCCTCACCGACAAAGTACGCACCGCCATCCATCAACTCCCCGACAGCGACCGCCAAAACGTGATCAGCGCCCTCGACGACGAACTACTCCACCGCCGCGGCATCCGTGAGAACCTCCTCACTCCGGTACAGCGTGCCATGGTAGCACTCCTCTCCTTCCATATCCGCCGCGCCTCCGACATGGAAGCAGCCTCAGGCCTCACCACCCTCGCCGAAATCGTCTGAGCAAAAACATACACCCATATCACGCGAATCAGCCATTTATCCCCATGCCAAATGGCTGGTCCCACTTATATCATTACCGTCTATCTCCTGTATCGAACATCTCCCCATCGTTTAGAAGAAGTACCGACCACGTCGTCCCTATCATCTCATTAAAACCCAACGGATCATCCGTATGAATCGGAATCACAGCCTTAGGGCTAAGCAGGCCAATAATAGTTTTAAGGCTGTCCATATCCACATGGCCACTTGTATGCATGTACTCAAACTTATTACCAAGCGATTTAGCCAACTTTTGATTATAAGCAGCCTTAACCGGATCTATGTAGCCATTCCACATCGAAAGATAGCGTTTCTTATCCATCGGGGGCATCTGCTCAATAAGCCTGTCAAACTTTTCATTACCTCGGGCTATCAACACATATCCGCGCCTTTCTAACTTATCCTTAAATTCATCCCTTACCACAAAATCACCTCCGCGCTCCCATAGAGCAATCGGCGCAAAGTTACTATCATAGTTATAGAGTGAAACTTTTTTCCAGATATGATCATGCCCGGCAACGATATCCATTATACTTTTCTGATACGAATCTACATAAAACGGACGATGCGCCTCCAACGCCGCATGATACAATCCGAAAAGCCTGTCTATGTTGGTCGATGATAGATATACCACATTGTATTTATGTCTTCTAAACGCGCTGATAAAACGCTGTTTAAGCACATACTCCGACAACTGAGTCGCATCAGCCCTACTCACATTCGTACCCTCACATACCACATAATCTACCTTTCCCACTATTACCTCTAACACCATCCGTAGCTTACCTCCGCGAAATCCATGCACGCGAAAATCACCCGTGTGAAACACCTTTACGCCATCAGTCTCTATCCTAAACGCATAAGCATCAAAAGCCGAGTGATCTATCACCACAGGCAACACACGAAAGTCTCCGAACGCAAATATCTCACCGGGAGTAAATGTTCCCACATCCTCCAATCGTCGCGCCATCAGCGCATAATCTTTATCTACCGTACCCAACCGCTTTGAGTGTTCGATAGCAATATCGCGGGTTATCTTACCCATATAGATCGGAACCTCCGTCGGCACCTCCGAAATATTGCCGATATGATCGCCATGATAGTGAGTTACAAGCAGAGCGCTACGGCTTAAATCTCCGCAATTCAACCCTTCAATTTTCAGCGGAGATCCGGCCACGGCAGTGCCTGGCAACTGTTCGCCATAATCCACGAACAGTCGCCAGCCATTATGCTCATACTCCGTAATGCAGCCGCCTATCTGATCTGTACCCCTATGAACCGTAATCCTCATAATAATCTTAATCTGGAATGTACTTATATTCAAAAACTATACCAAATGTATTGGCATTTAAAATATCTATAATTGTGTTCTTTAATAGATGTGACTCGATCAAAGGATGGAACTTAGACGATGTAAAATAGCCTTTAACCGTATTGATAGATCTATTTTGCACAGCATTTGCAAAATCCTTAAAATGCCTATAAGGTTTTGCTTTGGTTAAATCAGGATATTTTATTAGACCGTCAACGATGTTTTGTATTGTGCATGCATAAAACATTAGTTCCGAAATGATTCCAATAGACTCATTACCTCTTACTTTAAGCTCATATACATGCATTGTATTATCATAGAGTTGCCACAAGTCTATCTGGCTTGCTCCTCGTGGCGTCAGAGTATTATCTATACAAACTTCTTTGTCAAAAATCCCTACTGGAAGTTGCTCGTCTGTAATAATCCCAGATTTACTCCAAGACTTGACCAGTTCCCGTTCACGAAAAGCTTCTGGTTTCTTTTCTTTATCAACATACTGTTTTAAAGGCGTTTTAGGGTAATTCACAAATAGAGGCTCGTTTTGAAGTCTATTTTGCATAGCATCGACTTCGTTTTTGCGATGATCGGCTACATCAAACCACGAATACCCTTTCCTGAAATTAGCCACTCTCATAACAAAGCGATTATAATGTTTCGTCTCCGCATTCTTTTTTTCCGGATTATATAGTGGATCCTTCCAGTCAAGAATAACCTTATTTACCTTAGTGTATGCCGCTTTTATCACCACAGCCCAGCCCTCAAATGCCGACCGATCTTCTTGCATATTGCCCACAACACCTCTTTCTGATACGGTTATAAACAAGCAATCCCCAGATACTTCAAACTCCATGTGAGATGGAAGTTTTGCAGAGGGCGTAATTTCCTTCAATAAATTGCTTATTTGATCTTTATCCATAATATTTGAATTTATAAAATTTGCTCATTAAAGACAACCCTTATCGTTATCTATTCCTGATAAACCATAAAAACTGTATCCACAAATATATGAATTTCCATTGGTTTTGAAACGACACTCTACCGTTTCAAACTCATAGCGTAGGCAAACATTCCCAACCGCCATTGTATAAAAAAACACGAAAGCTGCCGCAGGGTAACTTTCGTGTCGAGGTATCTCTGGTGACTCCTACAGGATTCAAACCTGTAACCTTCTGATCCGTAGTCAGATGCTCTATTCAGTTGAGCTAAGGAGCCGA
>JAIDTT010000088.1:0-11832 GCA_029060545.1 Paramuribaculum sp.
GGGAGGGTGGGGCGAGTGCCTCGAACCATAATAGATATGGAATTATAGCTATAAATTTTGAAGGCCTAAAATAGATTTAATCTTTTGATTAATAGCCTTACGTCTCGGAGTTGGCATGGTCAGATATCGTACTACGCCAATAATCAGAAAGAAAAAGATGGCATAATCAAGTAGCCCGAATATCAATTTACATGTCCATTTCAAGATTAGGTATACCCCAAAAAGACATGCACAAATCCAAATACTAAAATATTTGTTATTTGAACTCATCGTAATACGCTCCCTTAGGTGTTGTATCAATAATAGTCACGGGTTTGTTATATACCTTTTCCATTAGCATCTGAAGATTTCGCGAGCCCTCAGCCCGGGCACGTTCTATAGTGCTATTCTGATAGAGAAATTTTTTAGCATTACTTTTTATCTTAGATTTTAAAGCATTTTCTTCCTCATCAGTAAATGTATTACTAATGAATACCCCAAGCCCTTTTGTGTCAATTACTTCCCATGAATTATCTTCGGTGGCCTCATACAGTTCAATTATCTCAGGCGAAAGCGTAATCTTTATAGTATCACCGTTGTCCTCCATCTGCATATTTTCAAGATCGAATGATACGCTTCCTTTCTGCTTCTGAATAGCAAACATCACTTTGTTGTTGATTGTGTCCAAAACGGGTACTTCGCTATAAATGTCAACAGCACATACCCGTGCCATACTCTCAAGTTTGCTTATGTGACCATTCCTTACATCAATTGTTTTCTTTGGAGTGGCAAAATAGAAATATAAGCCGATTGCGATTATTGCAACCACTACTATTATGATAAGACTAAACTTCTTATTTTTCATCGGTATCAGAGTTTGAGGATTTGAAGTCAATACTTGCTGTGTATCCGTTGGCTTCGAAAATTGACTCTAAATATTTGCGCGCTTTGCGTTTAGCCGCATCAATCAGGTGCTGCTTGAACAATGGGTTTTCTTCGACCTCTTCCTTAAATGAGGTATTTGCTTTCTCTTTGATTTCGGCACGTTCTTTTGAGTCGAGATCCGATCTCAACATACCTATATTATCATACTCTTTCCGCATCTCCATGTCGCGACCGGTTATTTCTGTCATAACAGGAGGAAGTGTAACTTTCACGGTTTTTGCTTCTTCATCAAATATGAAGTCTTCTCTCTGTAATGCTGAAAGATCCACATAAGCACGCATATATGAGTCGTAAGAATAGGCTGCTATTCTCTTGCCTATAGTGTACCAATCGGAACTTTCCAATATAGCCAACTTAGTGATTGCCATAGACGCAAATACCATTTTGTCTACTGATTTAATCTCTTGATACAGAGCATTACTGTCTGTTTTCGTACACGAAGGAAGCATGGTGACTCCCAGCGCGATTAATAAAAAAATTTTTTTCATCTATTTAATATTTACTGTAACTGAAAAGTCTCGGGAGGTATCCGCTCCGGGAAAATTGGTTTTAATCCATTGCGCTTGTTTTCGTTTGTTTCCCATTAGTTGGGAATAACTGCCTACTTCAGAGGACGAACAAGTAATCTCACGCTTGAATGGCTTCGGACCATTCATCTGGTATACGCCCTTTATTATTACTGATTTTTTATTGGATGCTTTTGGCTTCTTCTCAGAGTGGGTGTTACTAATACTATACCCGTTTCTTCCTCCAAATAACAATATTAGTGGGGATATGATCATTTTATAAATCATTATAACAGCAACTAAAAGGCCTCCGATACACCACCAACGATTTTCATCGTTCCACATCAGGACGAAAAAATCGCCGATAGACTTAATTACGTCAAGAATTTTTTGAATCCAGTCCGGCATAATTATACAGGAATAAAATCCAATTATATCAATTATTCGATTTCAGGAAATCCGTAAGTTTGTTGATCCATTTGATTACCGATGCGCGAGCACGGTCATTGGTCGGAAGTTGGGCAAGAAGGGTACCCTCGGTAACACCATAGTTGTTGATCGGCAATTCGCGCCACCAGGTACTATAGCGTCGGGATCCTTTGAAATTGTCTTTTAGAATCTTTGAGAATTCATTGTCACCATCCTTTGTCGCTTCTACAACATATTTTCCTTTCTTACGATAAACTGAAATTATGACAGGCTTTGAATCAGATGATAAGGTGAAAGAATCGTTGCCGGGAGTTAAAAGCCAGCCAGACTTCTTTAAGTCATTTATCTTATCATCCCAACCGATTACGGAAGCTCCTTTCATCGCAGCGGCATCCTCTTTTTCTTCCTCTTCAGCTTCAATGAGTTTTTCGTTTTCCGTCGGTTCTTCCTGGCTTCCTGAGATGGCTGTGACAAAGGCCGACAGATCTCTTGACTTTTCGTCAGAGTCTTCATATAACTCTCGGCCAAAGATATATGATATCTCATTGAGCGCCTCAATTAATTTTTCAACTTCCTCTTGTGTTCCTTTGGCATCAATTATTTTGATCACATTATTATCCAACTCGGTGATGATATTTTCACTACAATGCATTCTAAGTGCCATAGTATGAAAGATGATCTCCTTTTTATTAGTTGGCGTAGATTCGGTGACATAATTGCGAAGTGCATTAAGAAAGCGATTATAGGAAGCTAACTTCTGTTTGAATATCTCACTTTCTTTTTCTCGAATTCTTTCAATATTATGCTGTTCACGCATCAGAGCCATCTGCAGCTCAGATTGCTGCTTTATCATTGCTGCTTGCTGGTTGGACTGACCTTTGAATAGAAAGTATGTAGCGAAAACCGTCATAGCTACACCTAAAACAGCGCCTATAATAGTTAAGGGCAGATCCTGACTGTCAGATATTGTATAAGTTACTATTATGATACCCAAAATGGCTATTGCAAAAAAATAGCCCCACCATTTTTCCATTGCAGTAGAAGACGTCGTATTCATATTGTCATAATATCGCCTCCCGGTTCCCTGTATCGGCATTGAAGATTGAACGGTAATAAAACGAAATTGCGTGAGAACCTTACCTGATGTCCGTTCCACGTTTGGAGGCCCTGGAATGCCCATCACTGTAGAACGGACAACGCAGAAGCCTCACGCAGAGATGTATATACGACAATAGCCGACGCTCACGCGCCCACTATAGGGTATAAACAATCCACATTGGCGCCTATCGTTGCCTCATCCTTGACAGTGATTAGAAATTTTCCAGGTTTCCAAACGTCAGGAAAGAGCGTCGAGTAAACGCATTTCAAAATGTCTGCATCCCGCCCGCTCAGCCCATATCGGACTTCTGCCGACGATATGCACCACAAAGATAATTAAAAGATGCTCAATGCACAAAAGTTGATACACAATTCACGATGCGCGTGCACGATCGCAGGTGTCAGGAGGAGGGATAAAAATGGTTCGGGCTGCCTCCGAGGATGGGGGCAGCCCGAATGTATGGGGTTTAGGATTGCGGCGGCTGATTATTCGGCTTTGCCGTTGCTGCCGAGCACGTTTACGATTTTGTGCTTGTAGAGTTTCTCCATTTCGTCGCGAGCCGGACCGAGGTATTTGCGGGGGTCGAATTCGCCGGGCTTTTCGTTGAATACCTTGCGGACGGTGGCGGTCATGGCCAGACGGCTGTCGGAGTCGATGTTGATCTTGCACACGGCGCTCTCAGCGGCCTTGCGGAGCCACTCTTCGGGGATACCGATAGCGTCGGGGAGTTTGCCGCCGTTGGCGTTGATGATGTCGACATACTCCTGGGGTACGGAGCTGGAGCCGTGGAGTACGATGGGGAAGCCGGGGAGTTTTTCCATTACGGCGTCGAGTACTTCGAATGCGAGGGGCGGGGGAATGAGTTTGCCGGTCTTCGGGTCGCGGGTGCACTGTGCGGGAGTGAACTTGTAAGCGCCGTGGCTGGTACCGATGGAGATAGCGAGGGAGTCGCAACCGGTGCGGGTAGCGAAGTCGATCACTTCTTCGGGATCGGTGTAGGTATGGTGGTCGGAGGATACTTCGTCCTCAACGCCGGCGAGTACGCCGAGCTCACCTTCTACGGTTACGTCATACTGGTGGGCGTAGTCAACTACTTTCTTGGTCAGAGCTACGTTTTCCTCATAGGGGAGGTGCGAGCCGTCGATCATCACGGAGGAGAAGCCATTGTCGATGCAGTCCTTGCAGAGCTCGAAGCTGTCGCCGTGGTCGAGGTGAAGCACGATCTGGGGATGCTCCCAGCCAAGTTCCTTAGCGTATGCTACGGCACCCTGAGCCATATAGCGGAGGAGAGTAGCGTTGGCATAGTTGCGGGCACCCTTCGATACCTGAAGGATAACGGGCGACTTCTCATCGGTAGCTGCCTTGATGATAGCCTGAAGCTGCTCCATATTGTTGAAATTGAAGGCGGGGATGGCGTAGCCGCCTTTGATAGCTTTGGCAAACATCTCGCGGGTGTTGACCAAGCCCAAGTCTTTGTAACTTACCATGTTAATTGATATTTGATTGAATTTGGTATAAAAGTTCGTTTCTAAGCGCAAATATACGCATTATTTTAGAGTGGATTCGACAATATTTGTTAAAAAAGTTAGGTGCTGTTTGTTGCCGATTTTTCCACTTTTGTGTACTTTTGTTCCTCAAATCGGTGTACGGATTAGCTGATTTTGAATAAAATTTAGTTAATATAGGTTAAAACCCGACAAGTTTGTTGAATTTTAAGAAATCCTTCGTACATTTGCAAGTGTGTTTTTCATAGTATTAGATTAAGATAAAGGTTTAAAGGGAAAGAGATGTTGTGAAACATCTCTTTTTTTGTATCGATACACTTCACCTGTAAAGCAACAAAACAGGCCGCATCCTTTGGGACGCGGCCTGCTTATTTTATGCTGCGGTGTGGTGATTACCAGATCACTACACGCTCTGATTCGGGACGGTACATGGGCTGGCCTTCAGTGATGGAGAAGGCCTCGAAGAAGGGAGCGATATTGCGCAGGGTGACGTTGACGCGGTTCTTGCCGAGCGAGTGAACGTCGCCGAGTGTAAGGGCACGCATGGCTTCTTCGCGGATGTTCTGACCCCAGAGATTGGCATAGTTCATATAGAATACCTGAAGGGGAGTGAAGCCGTCGATCTTCTCGGTAGTCACGTCCACGCCCTTCTTGCGCTGGGAATCGAGGAATGCTGTGAGTGCCACGCGCAGACCGCCCTGATCGGCGATGTTTTCGCCCAAGGTGTACGCGCCGTTGGCGTTGAGGCCGGGGAGTACTTCCACCTGGTCAAACTGCTGAGCGAGACCCTGGGTGAGGGCGGCAAATGCCTCGGCATCCTCGGGTGTCCACCAGTTGACCATATTACCGTCGGAGTCGAAGTTGCGGCCCTGATCGTCGAATCCGTGAGTCATCTCGTGACCGATCACTACGCCGATGCCGCCGTAGTTTTCAGCGTCGCTCGAATTGGGATCGAAGAAGGGAGCCTGCAGGATGGCTGCGGGGAATACGATCTCGTTGGCGAGAGGATTATAGTAGGCGTTGACGGTCTGAGGAGTCATGCCCCATTCGCTGCGGTCTACGGGCTTACCCCACTTGGCGAGGTGTTCGCGCTGGTGCCACATACCTACATTGTGCATATTCTGGTAATACGACAGAGAGGGATCGATCTGCATGGTGGTATAGTCCTTCCACTGGTCGGGGTAGCCGATCTTCACGGTGAAGGCGGCGAGCTTCTTGAGGGCGTTGAGCTTTGTCTCGTCGCTCATCCAAGAGAGGTTGATGATGTGCTTGCCGAGGGCTGTGCGGAGGTTTTCGACGAGTCCGAGCATATATTCCTTGGAGGAAGCGGGGAAGTACTTCTCCACGTAGAGCTGGCCGATAGCCTCGCCCATCGATGCCTGAGCTGCGCTGAGAGCGCGTTTCCAGCGCGGACGCTGCTCTTTCACACCGTTCATCACTTTGCTGAACTCGAAGTTGGCGTCGGAGAATGCGTCGCTGAGAGCACCCGAAGCCTGATTTACGTATTTCCAGAGATAGTAGTCCTTGATCTCACGGTCGGTGAGCGAGGCCATGAGGTCGTTGGCACGCTTCACGGTATTGATCTCGGTGACGATCACGGAAGGTACGGAGTCGATACCCATAGTCTCGACGAAGAATTCGGGCCAGTTGATATTGGGGTACATCTCGGAGAGCTCGGCCATGGAGCGGATATTGTTCATGGCGGGGAGATTACGGCTTTCCTCGCGGGTCCAAGTCTCTTCGGCGATGGCGGTCTCGATCTTCATCACGTTTTTCATGATGCGGTTGGCTGTCTTCTTATTGTAGCCGGCATTCATCATCTGCGATACGATGAGCTTCTCGAGAGCTTTGCGGATCTTTACGTTTTCGGGATCACTGGAGAGATAATAGTCGCGGTCGCCGAGGGAGAGGCCACCACCTGATACGTACATGGCGTATTGGGTGGAGTTGTTGAGGTCTTCCTGAATGCCTGCACCGAAGAAGGGGCTGGCGTAGTTGCCGTGCATCCAGTAGAAGAGTTCCTTCATATCCTCGTGCTTGGTATCCTCGATGCGCTTGAGGTCAGCCTGGATCGGAGCGGCACCTTCGTTGTTGCGACGCAGTGAGTCCATAGCCTGCTCATAGATGGTGGATACTTTATATGCCACGGTGCCGGGCTGAGGATTGGTGGCGGCAAGGCCGAGCACGATCTCCTTTACACGAAGCTCGTTGGAGTCGGAGAGTACGTCGAATCGGCCGTAGCGTGAGTGTTCGTCGGTGAGAGGATTGGCAAGCTGCCATTTGCGAGTCACATACTCATAGAAGTCCGTTCCGGGTTCGATGGTGGGATCGAGCTGGGCCGGATCGAGACTAAACATGTGCTGTGCGGGCGCCGGCTCGGTCGACTGAGCGACGGCAGGCATCCCCATAGCGGCTGTTACAGTCACAGTCATTGCAAGTGCTAATTTAGTAAATGTCATAATATAAATAATTAATGTGGTTTTGTTGCGGTATAGAGGCAGCACACTCCGAACGTGAATGCGCGCCATTGGCAGTCGGCAAATCCGACCTGCTCCATAAGCGCGGTCATAGCCTCGCGCTGGGGTACTGCGGCTATGCTTTTGGGCAGATAGGAGTAGGCACTCACATCACGCGACATCATACGTCCGAGCAGGGGGATGATATGACCCGCATAGAATTTGTAGAGCGGGCGGATTATGCGTGATGTCGGGGTGGCGAGTTCGATCACGGTGATTGTGCCCCCCGGGCGGAGCACACGGAGCATCTCGGCGTAGCCGGCGGCGAGATTGTCGAAGTTACGGACACCGTAGGCCACAGTGACGGCGTCGAACGTGTCGTCGGCAAATGGGAGATCGAGGCAGTCGGCACGCTCAAGCACGATGCGGTCCGACAGCCCGGCTTCTTCCACTTTGCGGCGCCCGATGGAGAGCATCCCGTCGGAGAGGTCGATGCCGGTGATGCGGGCATCGGGAGCGTACTTGCTCAGGCGGAGCGCGATATCCGCAGTGCCGGTGGCTACATCGAGTATAGCGCGCGGCGATGAGGATGTGGCGCAGGCCGTAGCACGGCGCGTCCAGAGCCGGTCGAGCCCGAATGTCATCAGCCGGTTCATGCGGTCGTAGGCAGGCGCGATCGAGTCGAACATATCGCGCACCTGCTCATGCTTGAGGCGCGAATCGTCGGTGTAGGGTGTGATCTTCTCGCAGTCCATCTCAGCCGTTGATAGTCTGCAGGCAGTCGAGTACGTTTGTGGCTATGCGGTCGGTGAGGTTCTGCTCGTCGGCTTTCTTGAAGGGGAGACCGGTTAGTTTCTCGTATAGCTCGATATAGCGGTCGGATACCGAAGCTACAAATTCGTCGGTCATTTCAGGTACCTGCTGGCCCTCGCGTCCCATGAAACCATGGTCAATGAGCCACTGGCGTACGAATTCCTTGGAGAGCTGACGCTGGGGCAGACCTTTTTCGAGACGTTCCTCATAGCCATCGGCATAGAAGTAGCGCGACGAGTCGGGGGTGTGGATTTCGTCGATGAGATACACCTTGCCGTCGTGCTTGCCGAATTCATATTTGGTGTCTACGAGTATCAGTCCCTTCTCGGCGGCCATCTGCTGGCCGCGGGCGAAGAGCAGACGGGTGTAGCGCTCCATCTCGGCATAGTCGTCGGCCGACACGATGCCGCGGGCTATGATTTCCTCGCGGGAGATATTTTCGTCGTGGCCGGCGTCGGCTTTGGTGGTAGGGGTGATGATAGGCTCGGGGAAAGCCTGATTCTCACGCATTCCTTCGGGGAGTTTCACTCCGCAGATCTCACGGCATCCGGCCTGATAGTCGCGCCAAGCGCTTCCGGCGAGGTAGCCGCGGATGATCATCTCCACGCGGAAGCCCTCGCAGCGCACTCCTACGGTGACCATCGGATCGGGGGAAGCGAGTTTCCAGTTAGGCACGATGTCGGCGGTGGCATCGAGGAAGTAGCCGGCGATTTCATTGAGCACCTGTCCCTTGAACGGGATACCCTTGGGAAGCACTACGTCGAAGGCCGAGATACGGTCGGTGGCGATCATCACCAGAGTATCGGTGCCGATGGAATAAACGTCGCGAACTTTGCCGTGATACACAGCAGTCTGATTGGGAAAATTGTAGTCGGTATTGGTTAATGCAGTTGGCATAATGTATGGAAGATTTTGAAAATCACTGCGAAGTTAGTCAATATTCCTCAAAAGCTGACTATTTGACGAGGCCTTTTTTGATGAGCTTCGTCATCTCTTTCTTGGCTTTTTTGAGTTGGCGGTTGAAAGCGTCGTCGGCATGCAGACGGGCTACGACACCCGATCCGACGATGCGTCCGGCATCCACGTCGCTTTGGAAATGGTAGCCGCAGATCACACGGCTTTGTCCCATCTCGAAGCCTCGCTTGAGTATGGCATCCTGGCGTGCCGGATTGAGTTCGGCAAGAATCAGAGCGGTAGCCCACGCCTTGGCTGTGTGGCCGGAAGGATAGGAGCCGTTGCCTGCCAGACCGGCCTGTGCGTCGGGCACGCAGGTATCCTCATTGAAGAATATGTAGGGGCGCGTGCGCATATAGTAGTTTTTTGCGTGGCGTGTGGAGAGGTCGCCGGCATCTTCACGCATACCGGTGATGAGTCGGTACACCTCAGGAGTGTTTTCGGGAGTGATGTCGATACCGAAAGCTTCCGAGAAGGCTGCTGTGAGGCCGGCGTCGCCAAGCTCGGCATCGTCGGCGGCGAGGTCGCCGCGCGGAGTGTCGCGCAGGGATTTGCCCCATTCATACTGCTCTACATCGTAAGCGAAGCGAGCCGAGGCGGTGTCGGGGGGTGGGGGGAGAAGGTCTTTGGAATTGGGCACCTGGTCGATGGTGAGGTAATAGCCCGACTGCTGGGCTACGGCACCGCTTAACGAACTTACGACGGCGATGACGGCGATGATGAGATTACGAAGCATAGTGATGATGATTGGATGATTAATGAATAGGGTGTGTCAAAAAAGATTTGATTTTGGCACACCCTATCAGTATAATATTTACGTAGTAGATTAGAATTCAGCGTTGTTGGGCGTACGCGGGAAAGGTATCACATCGCGGATGTTGGTCATACCGGTCACGAAAAGCACCAGACGCTCGAAGCCGAGGCCGAAGCCGGCGTGGGGCACGGAGCCGTAGCGGCGGGTATCGAGATACCACCACATATCCTTCATCGGGATGCCGAGCTCCTCGATGCGTGTAAGCAGCTTGTCGTAGTCGGCCTCACGCTCTGAGCCGCCGATGATCTCGCCGATCTGGGGGAAGAGGACGTCCATGGCGCGCACGGTGCGGCCGTCGTCGTTCTGCTTCATATAGAAAGCTTTTATCTCCTTGGGATAGTCGGTGAGGATCACAGGGCGCTTGAAGTGTTCCTCCACGAGATAGCGCTCATGCTCGCTCTGGAGGTCGGTGCCCCAGTCGACGGGGAATTCGAACTTCTTGCCCGAATTGCGGAGTATCTCCACGCCTTCAGTGTAGGTAAGACGCACGAAATCGTGCTCAACTACGAATTTCAGCCGGTCTACAAGGTCTTTGTCGTACATCTGGGAGAGGAAGTCGATATCGTCGCGGCAGTGGTCGAGAGCGTAGTTGACGCAATATTTAATAAAGTCCTCGGCGAGGTCCATATTGTCGGTGATATCGTAGAAAGCCATTTCAGGCTCGATCATCCAGAACTCCGAGAGGTGGCGCGGTGTATTGGAGTTTTCGGCGCGGAATGTAGGACCGAAAGTGTAGATGGCTCCGAGAGCGGTGGCTCCGAGCTCACCTTCAAGCTGGCCGCTCACGGTAAGCGCGGTGGGCTTGCCGAAGAAGTCGGCGGAGAAGTCGACCTTGCCGTCCTCGGTGCGGGGCAGATTGTTGAGGTCGAGAGTGGTGACCTGGAACATTGCGCCTGCGCCTTCGCAGTCCGATGCTGTGATCAGGGGAGTGTTGAGGTAGAAGAACCCGCGTTCCTGGAAGAAGCGGTGGATAGCGTAGGCCAGAGTGGAGCGCACGCGCAGGATGGCGCCGAAGGTGTTGGTGCGGGGACGCAGGTGTGCTTTCTCGCGCAGGAATTCGAGTGTATGACCCTTCTTCTGCAGAGGATAAGTCTCGGGATCGGCGGTGCCGAACACTTTGAGCTTCTCGGCCTGAATCTCTACCGACTGGCCTTTGCCCATCGACTCCACCAGCTTGCCGGTTACATGGATGGCAGCGCCGGTGGTGATGGCGCGGAGCTCATCGTCGGAGAAGCGCTCCATATCGAATACGATCTGGATATTTTTGATGGTGCTGCCGTCGTTGAGAGCCACAAACTGCACATGCTTGTTACCGCGGCGGGTACGCACCCATCCCATCACCTCCACCGTGGAGCCCACGAGCTCCGGGTTGAATATGTCGATGATTTTTGTCCGTTTCATTCTATATGATACTGATTTATATGATTATTCAAATGAGCCCATCTTGAGGTAGTTGACCTCCTCCTGGGTGAGATAGCGCCAGCGGCCGCGGGGCAGATTCTTCTTGGTGAGGCCCGCGAAATACACACGGTCGAGCTTCGTGACATGATAGCCGAGGCTTTCGAATATACGGCGCACGATACGGTTGCGGCCCGAGTGGATCTCGATACCGGCCTGATTGCGGTCAGTGTCGGTGGCGTATGAGATGGCGTCGGCGTGGATGGGACCATCTTCGAGCTCTATGCCGTCGGCGATGCGCTGCATATCATCTTCGGTGATATCCTTGTCGGTCCATACGTGGTAGATCTTCTTCTTCACGTACTTGGGATGTGTGAGCTTCGAGGCGAGGTCGCCGTCGTTGGTGAGCAGGAGCACACCGGTAGTGTTGCGGTCGAGGCGGCCTACGGGATAGATACGCTCCTCGCAGGCATTCTTCACGATATCCATCACGGTCAGACGTCCGTTGGGATCGTCGGAGGTGGTCACACAGTCCTTCGGCTTGTTGAGCAGGATGTAGCACTTGCTCTCGAGGGTGACAACCTTACCGTTGAATTCCACGGTGTCGTTGTGGGAGATCTTCACACCGAGCTCGGACACGGGCTCGCCGTTGACCTTCACCAGACCCTGCTGGATATATTCGTCAGCTTCGCGGCGCGAGCAGATACCGGCATTGGCCATAAACTTGTTGAGGCGTATCTGTTCGTTGGGATCCGGAATAGCCTGTTCGTATTCCACGCGCTTCGGACGGGGCACGAAGCTCTTGCCGCCGCGGGGCATACCGAACTCATTGTGCTGCGGGCGCTGCTGGTTGCGGTTGTTGTTATATCCGCCCTGGCGGTTGTTATTGTAGCCACCTTGGCGATTATTGTTGTAGCCACCGCCCTGACGGTTG
>JAIDTT010000088.1:11932-27730 GCA_029060545.1 Paramuribaculum sp.
TGTTGTTATATCCGCCCTGGCGGTTGTTATTGTAGCCACCTTGGCGATTATTGTTGTAGCCACCGCCCTGACGGTTGCCGTTGTTGTTATATCCACCCTGGCGGTTATTGTTGTTGTATCCGCCCGGGCGCTTGTTGTTATTATTGTAGCGGTTCTGTCCCTGCTGGTTGCGGTTGTTGTTGTAGCCGGAATGATTATTGTTGTATCCGTTGCCGTAGCTGTTGTAGCCGCCATCCTGACGATTATTGTTGTAGCCACCGCCCTGACGGTTGTTGTTATAATTGTTCTGGCGATAGGGACGGGGCTGATACTGGCGATCTTCGCCGCTCTGCTCACCCTCGGGCTGTGCGTAGTAGCGCGGACGGCGGTAGCCCTCCTGTTCACCTTCGCCCTCAGTGTGCTGGCGCTGGTAGCCACCGTTGGGATTATTGTAGCGCGGCTGATATTCGCGGCGCTGCTGATAGGATTGGTTATATTCGCGGCGCTGACGGGGTTGATACTCCTGTCGGCCGGTCGATTCATTTGCAGAGAAGGAGTGGTCGGATGCATCGGGAGATGCTACGGGGGTGGGTTGCTGTCCGATACGTGGACGTCTGACCCGCTTTTCATTAGATTCCATAATAATTTTTACGATGTGCTGGAATTAGGGGAATTGATGTAATTATATATTTAATTAGGAGTGTATGCGTACGCCTCACGGCTGTACTCTTTCACTTTGGTTAAAAAATTTTTTTAGAACGATTTTCGCGAATCGGTTATTATTTGGCTACAAAGATATACATTGTATCGGGAAATCCACAAAAATGGCGAAAGTTTTTACATAGTTTATGATAATATCGCCCCGGCTGTGGCTCCCTCAGGGAAAAATACCTATCTTTGCACCGCAAAAAAAATCCAAATTCAACCCGCCAACATCAAAGCTATGCAACTTTCACCCCTCACCGCAGTATCGCCCATCGACGGCCGTTATCACTCAGCCACAGCACCCCTTGCCGATTACTTCTCGGAATACGCCCTCATCCGCTACCGCGTGAAGGTGGAGATCGAATACTTCATAGCCCTCTGCGAGCTGCCCCTCCCCGCGCTCGCCGACTTCCCCACGAAACGTTTCGAGACCCTCCGCGACATCTACGTCGACTTCTGCGAGGCCGATGCCTTACGCATCAAGGAGATCGAGTCTGTCACCAACCACGACGTCAAGGCCGTAGAATACTTCATCAAGGAGCAGTTCGACGCCATGGGTATCAGTCAATATAAAGAATACATCCACTTCGGCCTCACATCGCAGGATATCAACAACACATCCGTGCCGATGTCGGTAGCCGACGCCCTCCGCGACGTCTACTACCCGATGCTCGAAGAACTCATCGAGCGCCTCTCCGCCCTCGCCGACGAGTGGGCCGACGTGGCCATGCTCGCCCGCACCCACGGCCAGCCTGCTTCACCCACACGTCTTGGCAAAGAGATCCGCGTATTCGTCTACCGTCTCTCCACCCAGCTCGACGCATTGCGCGGCGTGACCATCTCCGGCAAGTTCGGCGGAGCCACCGGCAACCTCAACGCCCACAATGTAGCCTTCCCCGACGTCGACTGGCGCGACTTCGCCAACCGATTCCTCGCCGACCGCCTCCGCATCGTGCGCGAGCAATTTACCACCCAGATATCCAACTACGACAATCTGGCAGCCCTCTTCAACGCGCTCGCGCGCATCAACACCATCCTCATCGACCTCGACCGCGACGTCTGGCAATACATCTCGATGAACTACTTCAAGCAGCGCATCAAAGCCGGCGAAGTCGGCTCATCCGCCATGCCTCATAAGGTCAATCCCATCGACTTCGAGAATTCCGAAGGCAACCTCGGCATAGCCAACGCCATCTACGCCCATCTCGCGCAGAAGCTCCCCATATCCCGCCTCCAGCGCGACCTCACCGACTCCACCGTGCTCCGTAACGTCGGCGTACCTTTGGCCCACTCCGTCATCGCCATGCGCAGCACCCTCAAAGGCCTCGGCAAGCTCATACTCAACGCCGAAGCCATCGAAGCCGACCTCCACGCCGCTTGGCCCGTCGTAGCCGAAGCCATCCAGACCATCCTGCGCCGCGAAGGCTACCCCAACCCCTACGAGACACTCAAGCAGCTCACCCGCACCAATCAGGCCGTCACAGCCGAGTCGATAGCCGAGTTTATCGATACCCTTCAGGTCTCCGACGCCATCAAAACCGAGCTCTGTGCCATCACACCCTGGAACTATACCGGCCGTTAATAATGCACAAATACGCACCCGATTGTGTTAAAATACACAATAAATGTTAAATTCGTGTACACTTTTTAATATTTATTTTGCCAATATACCCTAAAGGCATACCTTTGTATAGTTAACCACCAAACATCTTTACTCCGGTGTGGCGCGGCAGATCCGACGCGTAGAATCTCAAAGTCTCTCCAAGACCGCCGTTTTCCCACACTAACATATTAAACACCAATCGAAAAAGTGAATTTACATTCATTTTTCCAAATTCCCGGTCCGCTTAAGTCGGAATCGTGCAAAGGCCATCTTTCGCGATTCCGGCATCGTCGTACCATACCGTAGCAACACCATTTTATTTATTAACCTTAATATCACATTTATTCACTAATCAAACCCCAAATTTTATGAAGGCAAAGGTAACAAGTCTGTTATTCTGTCTGATGTGCCTCCCGGTGCTGGCATTCGCCCAGCTCAAGGTGCAGGGTACGGTGACAGATAGCAATGGCGAGCCCCTCATTGGAGTTACCGTCGTGAACGTTAACACCAACGCAGGTGTTCAGACCAACTTCGATGGTGAATACACCATCGCTGCTACCCAGGGCAATGTGCTTAAGTTTACCTACTTAGGATTTGCCACCCAATCAATCACCGTCAACGGTGAAAGCCTCGACGTAGTGATGCTCGAAGACGCCCACTCTCTCGACGAAGTAGTGGTAACCGCCCTCGGTATCAAGCGCGAGCAGAAATCACTTTCTTACAACGTACAGCAGCTCTCCGGCGATGTACTCACCACCAACCGCGACGCCAACTTTGTCAACTCCCTCGCAGGTAAGGTGGCCGGTGTCAACATCAACGCCTCCTCGTCTGGTACCGGCGGTATCTCCAAGGTTGTGATGCGTGGTACCAAGTCCATCCTCCAGTCCTCCAACGCCCTCTACGTTGTCGACGGTATGCCCATGCGTGCCGCTCGCTCCGAAGGCGATGCAGGCGCATTCGGCTCCAGCGGTGCTACCGAACCCATCGCCGACCTCAACCCCGACGATATCGAGACGATGTCCGTACTTACCGGTGCTGCCGCTGCCGCACTCTACGGCTCCGACGCTGCCAACGGCGCTATCGTCATCACCACCAAGAAAGGCCAGGCCGGCAAGACCAAAATCACCGTCAGCTCCAACCTCGAATGGAATCGCGCTTGGATCCTTCCCCGCTTCCAGAACGGCTACGGCGCAGGTCAGAACGGCGCTATGGATCCCACCTCATCCTACAGCTGGGGTGCCGCTCTCACACCTTATAATAATTACGGCTACGACGTAGCAAGCGACTACCTCCGCACCGGTTTCGTTGCCACCAACTCCGTGACATTCTCCACCGGTACCGAGAAGAACCAGACCTACGCATCCGCAGCTGCTGTCAACTCCAACGGTATCGTACCCAACGACAAGTACAACCGCTACAACTTCAGCTTCCGCAACACATCGAAGTTCTTCGACGATAAGTTCACCCTCGATCTGAATGCCAACTACATCTATCAGTCCGACCGCAATATGGTCAACCAGGGCTCATACATGAACCCCATCGTCGGCGCTTACCTCTTCCCCCGTGGCAACGACTGGGGAGAAGTTCGCGCATACGAGATCTACGATCCCGCCCGCAAGATCAACGTCCAGAACTGGCGCTACGGCGAATACGGCCTCACCGTACAGAACCCCTACTGGGTCAACTACCGCAACCTCCGCGACAGCTACAAGGACCGCTACATGCTCGGTGCCCAGCTCTCTTATAAGGTACTTCCCTACCTCACCCTGAGTGGCCGCGTACGTATCGACAACTCCAACACCAAAGCCACCGACAAGCGCTACGCTTCAACCCTCGGCAACCTCGCCGACAACTCCTCGCGCGGTTACTACGGTGAGTCCAACTACAAAGAGAAGCAGATCTACGCCGACTTCCTCGCCTCTTTCAGCAAAGACCTCAACGAAGACTGGAACCTCCAGGCCAACTTCGGTGGTTCGATCTCCGATATGCGCTACGACGCTATCTCCAACCGCGGCGGTATCCCCGACGGTTCAGAGAACTACCCCGGTCAGGACGCACTCCTCACCAACTTCTTCTCCATCAACAACATCTCCCGCACAGCTACCAAGACATGGGAAATGTGGCACGAGCAGACCCAGTCACTCTACGCTTCCGCCGACCTCGGCTTCCGCAGCACCTACTACCTCACTCTTACAGGTCGTAACGACTGGCCCTCAGCTCTCGCCGGCCCCAACTCCAAGAAGTCCTCATTCTTCTATCCCTCCGTTGGTGTATCAGTCCTCATGACCCAGATGCTCCGTGATGCAGGCGTCAACATCAACGAAGACTACCTCTCATTCTGGAAGATCCGTGCATCGTGGGCATCGGTAGGTACCGCTTTCCAGCGCTACATCGCCAACCCCCGCTACGAGTGGAAAAACGGCACTTGGTCCGTACTCACCCAGTACCCCGTCGACAACCTCATGCCCGAGCGCACCAAGTCGTGGGAAGTAGGTATGAACTTCCGCCTCCTCCGCGACCTCACATTCGACGCCACATGGTATCAGGCCGACACCTACAACCAGACATTCAACCCCAACGTCCCCGTAGGCAAATACTCCAAGATCTACATCCAGACCGGTAACATCCGCAACTGGGGTATGGAATTCGCCCTCGGCTACGACCACACCTGGGGTGACTTCACCTGGACTTCCAACATGACTTACTCATTCAATAAGAACAAGATCATCGAACTCGGCCGCAACGCTTACAACCCCGTTACCGGTGAGAAACTCGACATCGACCAGCTCGTGATGGGCGACAACGCCGTAGGCGCTACCCGCTTCATCCTCCGCGAAGGCGGCACAATGGGCGACCTCTACTCGATGCTCGACCTCCAGCGCGACGCCAACGGTCAGATCTACGTTGACGCTTCCGGCAACCCCAGCACCGTCACCGTAGCCGATCAGCCCATCAAGCTCGGATCCGTTCTTCCCAAAGGCAACCTCGCATGGAACAACACCTTCCGCTGGAAAAACCTCTCCGCAAGCGTAATGTTCGCAGCTCGCTTCGGCGGTATCGTTTACTCCCGCACCCAGGCCGTCCTCGACTACTACGGTGTATCTGAAGCCACAGGCGCTGCCCGCGACCTCGGATTCGTTGAAGTCAACAACGGCGACCGCGTTAACCCCGAGCAGTGGTACAACCTCGTAGCCGGTGGTGAGACCGTTCCCGCATTCTACACCTACTCCGCTACCAACGTTCGCCTCCAGGAAGCTACCCTCAGCTACCTCATCCCCCGCAAGTGGCTCAAAGGCGTTTGCGACATCAAGGTATCGCTCGTAGGCCGCAACCTCTGGATGATCTACAACAAGGCTCCCTACGATCCCGAGTCCGTAGCATCCGCAGGCAACTACTTCCAGGGTATCGACAACTTCATGATGCCTTCACTGCGCAACTTCGGTTTCAATGTTAAATTCAACTTCTAATCCTTTGCCCAAAATGAAACATACATTTAATAATATACTGGCCGGTGGTGTCCTGCTTCTCAGCGCCGCCGCATGTACGGGCGATTATCTGGATATCAACTCCAATCAGTCACAGCCCGGCGACCTGTCGGCCGACGGTTTCGCACTGGTGTCATCCATGACCAACATCTGCTCCACAGTGGCTCCTTCGGACGTTAACTGTACGCAGTTTGTCGACTGTCTGCTCGGCGGTACCCTCGGCGGTTACTTCTCCGACGGTGCCAACTTCACCAACTCCTACGTGCGCAACAACGCCCCCGACAACTGGACTTCCGTATTCCTCAAGGACTCCAAGATCATATCCACCCTCTACACCAATATTTCGATGGTAGAAGGCTACTGCGAGCAGTCCGGTGAGGTAGTTCCTCTGGCTGTAGCGCAGATAATCAAGGTGGCCGCTATGGATCGCGTCACCGACTGCTACGGTCCTATCCCCTACTCCGCTATCGGTTTCGAGGGCGCCGTCAAGACCCCCTACGACTCCCAGGAAGAGGTTTACAACAAGTTCTTTGAAGAACTCGCCGAAGCCCGTCAGGTACTCCTCGACAACTCAAGCGCCGTGATGAGCCCCCTCGTCGACAAGGTTTACTCCGGCGATGTACTCAGCTGGGTACGCTTCGCCAACTCCCTCCAGCTCCGTCTCGCCATGCGTATATCCTACGCCAACCCCACCCTTGCCAAAGCTAAGGCTGAGGACGCCCTCAACCCCGCCAACGGTGGTGTGATCGAGACCAACGCTCAGAACGCTACCTGGAAAAACTACCAGACTTCCACCAACGCCATGCGTACGGCTATCATGTACAACGCTCACGACTCCCGCCCCTCGGCTGAGATCGCCTGCTACATGAACGGCTACAACGATCCCCGTCTCCCCATGTACCTCACCGAGTCCGGTTCCGGCGGTTCCATCGCAGGTGCCGAGCCTTACAAGGATGAAGACGGCAAGTGGCTCACCTCTCCCGACGGCACATCCCTCCAGTATATCGGTATCCGTCGCGGCTGGCAGACATTCAATACCACCTGGTCCGTGCGCTTCTCCGACATCAACCTCCCCGGCAACACTCCCGCCCTCTGGATGAACGCTGCTGAAGTAGCATTCCTCCGCGCAGAAGGCGCAGCCGTATTCGGCTGGGATATGGGTGGCACCGCCGAAAGCTTCTACAACAAGGGCATCGAGCTCTCGTTCGAAGACTATGGCGTAGCCGGCTACGATGCATACGTCGCCGACGAAACATCCGTACCCGCTCAGTTCTACGATCCCACCAACCTCAACCCCTGGGACGGTACAATACCCGCCGTCACTATCAAATGGGACGAATCTCTCACTGCCGAGCAGAAGCAGCAGAAGATCATCACCCAGAAGTGGATCGCCAACTGGAAGCTCGGCAACGAAGCTTGGGCCGACTACCGTCGCACCGGCTATCCCTTCCTCATCCCCGTTGCATACAGCGGTGCCAGCGAAGTGGATATCAACCGTGGTCCCCAGCGTCTGCCTTATCCCTCCGCTGAATATACTGACAACCTTGCCAACGTACAGTATGCCGTGGCCAACTACCTCAACGGTCCCGACAACTGGGCAACCAAACTTTGGTGGGCTTGCAAACCGGGTCTCTAATTCTACAGTTGTCACTTAAATCAATAGAAATCTATAATAATATGAAACGTATTTCCAAATATATTTCATCGGCCTTGATGATCGCTGCCTTCGGTTGCGCATTCACCGCATGCGACGACTGGACAGAGCCCGAATCGATCGATTACAACTTCGGCACGATCGAACAGGTTGATCCGGTTGCATATCAGAAGTATCTGGCCAACCTCCGCGAATACCGTTCGCTTCCCCACAAGAAGGTTTATACCTGGTTCAACAACGCCGAAACAGCGTTTGGCTCGCAGGGCCACCGCATTTCCGCTCTCCCCGACTCCGTCGACGTGATCGTGCTCGCCAACCCCGACAAGGTCACCAACCAGATGATCGAGGAAATGTATAGCGCCCGTGTCGAGAAAGGCCAGCAGTTCAGCTACTGCGTGAGCTACGACGATATCAAGGCCGACTATACCGCCCTCTGCGAGGAACTCGCCGCTAAGCGTATCGCCTATATCAACGAGAATGGTGAGGACGCCGAGATTCCCGCCGAACTTCAGGATCCCGACCTGCTCGACTACACCGCTCAGGCTACTGCCAAGAAGCTCTCTTACTTCAACGGTGTCGGTTTCGACTGCCTCATGGCTGGCTTCACCGGCAAGTCCACCAACCACATGACTGCCGCCGAGCTTAAGGAATACCAGAAGCAGACTGCATCATTCCTCGGTATCATCACCGACTGGCTGTCGCGCAACAAGAATGTAGCCCTCGACCTCTTCTGCGTACCCCAGTACACCACTCCCGAGGTACTCGAGCAGGCCCGCTACGTATTCTTCTCCCAGAGCGTAAACGCTACCAACGCCGATCAGTACACATTCTATCTCAATATGGCTGGCGAAAGCGTTGAGCTCTCCAAGGTAGGTATGGTAGCTCCGCTGCCCGACTGCACCGGCACCGACGCATCTCTCGGTTACTACCCCAACGGCAACCTTGCCGTAGTTGGTGTGGCCGACTGGACCGCTGCCAACGAAGTAGGAGCTGTCGGCACCTACAATACCGGCGACGACTATTTCATCACCAACGGCACCTACCGCAACGTGCGCTATCTTATCCAGACTGTCAACCCCAGTGCTAAATAATATTGCGTGTAATCTGCCCTAAACAATTAAATTGATTATTATCATGAAATTTAAATCGTATATTTCCGCAGTAGCACTTTTGGCAGCCGCTTCGTTTACTGCCTGTCAGGACGATTACGAAGATGTAGCCAACCGTGTCTACGACAATGGCGCTCTTGCTCCTGTTGCCGTTCTCATCGACGGTATCACCGCTGAGCAGACCGTCTCTTTCACCGTCAACCTGGTGGAGCCCCAGCCTACCGACGTAGATGTCACCTACGCTGTCGACCTCAATATGATCGATGTCTACAACACCATCTACCTCGCCAACGCCGTTGCGCTCCCCGCCGAAAACTACAATGTAGTTGAAGCCGTGGCTCACTTTGAGTCTCCCGCTCAGGTATCCACCCCCGTCACCGTAGAGATCACCGATCTCAACTCCCTCGACCGCAACATCGTGTATGTCCTCCCGCTCAGCGTACAGTCCTCCGACGTTCCCGTACTCGAAAGCCAGAAGACACGCTACATCGTAGTGCGCGGTGCAGCTCTCATCAACGTGGCCTGCAACATGGTCGAGAACAATGCTTCGCTCATCAATCCCTCTCAGGCTACCGGCCTCAACGGCCTCGCCGAGATGACATTCCAGTGCCTCTTCAATGTTGATGCATGGGGCGGTCAGGACTCCAACATCCAGACCCTCGCCGGCATCGAAGGCCAGTGGCTCCTCCGTATATCCGACTCCGGCGTTCCCGCCAACCAGCTTCAGTTCGTTACCCCTAACGGTAACCTCACCGACGCTTCCTGGCAGCTCGACGACAAGAAGTGGGTAGCTCTGACATTCACCTGGAATGCATCTGCACGCGAAGCCACTCTATTCATCGACGGTGTGAAGAAGGCTACCGTAGCCGGACGCACCGGCAGCTCCATCGACTGGGGTAGCGGCAGCTTCTATATCGGTAAGTCGTGGAACGACAACCGCTGGCTCAACGGTCTGCTCTGCGAGGTTCGCGTATGGAACCGCGTCCTCTCCGACGCCGAGATCGCCGATCCCATGCAGCCCTACATGGTGCCCGCTGATTCCGAAGGCCTCGCAGCATACTGGAAGTTCGACGAAGGCGGCGGCACTACTATCCATGATTCGGCCAACGGCTACGATCTTCAGCTTGCAGCCAATCCCAAGTGGGTAGAAATCGCATTACCTGAATAATTTCACAAGAAGTTAACATCAATTATAGAGCATTAACCCTTTAGCATTGTGTTTGGCGCGAATTTTGCCGTTATAGATAGTGACGGATACGAAATGCGCCTCCTGAATATCAAGATTTCTTATCGACGAATTATTCGCGCCCGACATTGCTGCTAAAGTGAAATTAATGAATAAGGAAAGCGTCTTACGTATCATAAACCAATACATAATACCTTTACTTAATTATCTATAATCTAAACCTTAATTATCAATGAAAAAAATATTCTTTTTCAAGTCCATCATGATGGCAGCAGTGGCCCTTGCAGCAGTGTCGTGTAATGATGACGACGTATATGCAGGTGGTGTCGACGCCGATCGTCTCCAGGTAGCCGAAGGCAATGTACTCTACACCACTGACCACAACGGCAAGCGCTTCGCCACCGCTATCGAACTGCATACCACCGCTACTCACAAGCTCACCGCCAACGTGACCACACCCGTGAGCAGCGACTGCAACGTGACCTTCGCCTACAATCCCGAAGATGTTGAGGCCTACAACAAGGCTCACAACACCTCCTTTGTAGCTCTTCCCTCCACCATGTTCAGCCTCGAAAACAACGGAGCCGCCACTATCGCTGCCGGCACCAACAAGGCTGAGGTGAAATATACCGTAGCTTCCGACGGCTCGCTCGACCCCGACAAGACCTATGCCGCTGCCGTTAAGGTTAGCGCTCCCGGCGTCAAGGTAGCCACCGGCAATGAGGTGCACATGATCCTTATCTCCGATAAGAGCACTGCCAACGATTGCTTCAAGACCTGGACCGACGACGATGGCAACGTACACCCCGGTATCAAGATCTTCTCCTGTATGGAAATCAACGATACCAATCCCCTCAACAACCTCCGCTACACTCTCGAGGGTTCCGGCAAGTATATGGTCGACGCTCTGATCATGTTCTCCGGCAACATCAACTATAATGAGGAGACCGGTAAGGTTTACTTCCATGCTAATGAAAATATCCAGGCCGTACTTGACAATCGCGCCAAGTATCTCCAGCCCCTCAAGGATGCAGGTATGAAGGTGATCATGGGTGTGATGTGCAACCACGACCGTGCTTGCATCTCCAACCTCGGTCCTCAGACCGCCAAGCTCTTCGCTCAGGAACTCAAAGCCCTTTGCGACGCTTACGATCTCGACGGTATCTTCTGGGACGACGAATACTGCTCTCCTATCTATCCCGCACCCGAAGGCTTCGAAAGCCGCAGCAAGGCAGCCTGGTCGCGTCTTGCTTGTGAGGTATGGAAGCTGCAGCCCGAGCGTTGGAATGTTGCATATGGTTACAGTATGACCTACGGTGCGCAGGAAGTTGACGGTATCGAGCCCGGTACATTCATCCAGTATTGTCTCCCTGACTACGGTTATGGTTTAGGAAGCATAAGCTCTTTCCCGGGTATGACTATCGATCAGATGGGCGGTTATTCAATGGAATTTGCTCAGGGTCGTTGGTACACATCTGAATCTTCATATCGCAATATGCGTGATCAGGGCTATGGTGCCATGATGGTATTCGCAATGGATCCCAACCGCTCCAATGCTTCCGGTCAGGACGACGCTATGGGTAAACTCGCCCGCGCATTCTACAATGACGAAGTGGTAGTATCTCCCGTCAAGTACGAGAAGGACTGGAAATAATCCGTAACCCACCTTACTAACTATAACATCACTTTTAAGCAATGAAATTTCATTATTATTTGATGAGTATGGCCCTCGCGGCTACCGCTATGGTGGGCTTTACCGCCTGCGACGACGACGACAAGACCGCAGATCCCGTATACGTGGTAGGCCCCGGTGAGACTACCGGTAGCGTCGGCTTTACCGAAGACAATGTCAGAGTAAAGATCGGTACCGAAACCCGTATTAATATCCCCGTATCCGGCAGTAGCACCGGCATCCAGGCCTACTCCCTTGATCCCGAAATCGCAACCGTAGTGGACGTAGACGGCGTACCCATGATCGAAGGTCTGAAAAATGGATACGCTAAAATCATGGTATCCGACGCCGAAGGCAACTACGAGATTTTCAATGTCACCGTCTACACCACCGAAGTGATGGAGCTCAACTACGACAACCTCGTGGTTAAGCCCCTCGAAGGTAAGACCGTGGCTGTGACAGGTGTTGGTGTAGCCGCTGGCAACGGTGAGTATGTAGCTACTTCCGACAATTCCTACGTCACCGTCTACATCGACGAAGAGTCCGGCGACCTTGCAGTAAATGCAAGAGCGCAGGCTGATCCTTACACCGCTACTGTTACCATTACCGACCGTGACGAATGTTCGGCCGAACTGACGGTATCAGTATCTCCTTCCGATTATATCGTGAAGATCGGTACAGCTACCCGCGCTGCCCTTCCCTTCACCGGCGAATATACAGCAGAAGTAGTTTCCAACGGTACCGCCGAACTCTACACCGACGCATCGGGCAAGAAGTACATCGAAGGTCTGGCCAACGGTACGGCAGTGGTTACCGCTCAGCAGGGCGATACCTACTACCACTATACCTACACCGTCTACACCACCGATGTGCTCACTCTCAGCGATACTAATTTCGAGATGACTACACCGCTCGGTATTTCGGCTTCTAACAATGAATGTCATGTAGTACTCGGCAACGGCGGATACTCCGTATCTTCCGATAACTCCAATGTACGCGCTACCATCAACAGTACCGGTGTGCTTACCATCACCGCAACCTCTCGCGTTAATGAATTCACCGCAGTTCTTACCGTTCGCGACAGCTTCGGTCTTTCGGCTACCGTCAACGTAACCGTCAAGGCTTCGATGGAGGCGTTCACCGCTGCAGAGATCGAATCTTACAAGGCTATAACCGAGAAAGACGTCTTCGCTCAGGTACAGCAGTACCCGAATTACAATCGTCCATCAACATTCACTTACTATAAGAACAGTGGAACTTGGTACGATGGTACCCCGACAGATGGTATCAGCACCTATGGTTGGTGGTACATCTATAACTCATCGTGGGGTACTTATAACTACGGCGGTATCAAGATAGAAGTGCCTGCTACAGCTCAGCTCAATGAGGAAGTAGACGGTAAGATGACCTTCAAATATGCCAGCGGTAGCTACTACCCCGAATATGAATATGAGGGTAAGGCTAAGATCATCTACGAAGATGCTACCAGAGTTACTGTGATCTTCTGGCAGATCGACACAGTAAATGAATGCATCAACCGTGGCTACGTAGTAGTACTTAAATAAAAACACTCAGTCCTAACGTACTTTTCGTTCAAGAGGCTGCACGATTCGTGCAGCCTCTTTTTGTAGTTGCACCAAATAAATCGGCCTGAAAATTTGGAATGGAATAATTTTTAAGTATATTTGCGAAAACCAATCATTTACTCAAAATCTCATATCCATGAAACGAGTTACAATTACAGCTTTGGCGCTGCTATGCACTATCCTCACCATCCGCGCCGACCTTTTCACTCACACATTCACATTTACACCGGAGAAATTCGCTATAGATGCCGGTGGCGGCGACTCGCTCCGCATACGCTCAATTGCGGCGCCTACCACTCATCCGGATCCTTCTCAGCCAGACTTGCCTATATTGGCACGCAGTATCGCCATTCCCGACCATGCCGGAGTGGTAAGTTACTCCGTAAAGAGTCATAAGCACATAATTCGCTCGGGAGTGGATATTGAAAATGCCTCTCTCCCGATATCCTCCATACGGACTAAGAATGCCGGCTATCCGGCAGGAGTCTACCCCGACTCGGTATGTGTGCTTACCAAGACATATCGGATCGGAGATATCGAAATTGCCGGATTTCTACTTTCGCCATTCGAATATGATGCAACAGCCCGTGAGCTGTATTTTATAGATTCGATAACGGTGGATCTTGAACTTGGCGAACCCAAAATGCTACGTTCGTCGTCGGCCACCACACCCGCGCAACTCAGTGTGGCACGCGCCATGGTAGACAATTGCGAGATGCTCGACAATGTATATACGGCCGAGACTTCAGCGACAGAAGAGCACTATGACTACCTTGTTGTTTGTAATTCTGATATTGTCGAATCCGGAGCCTTAATCTTACTTGTTGACTGGAAATACAAGAAGGGTGTAAAACCTTTCTGTATTACTATAGATGATATCAACAACGCATTTCCCGGTGCGACCTTGCAAGAAAGAATAAGAAGAGGTATACTTGAGATACATAGCACACTTGGTATACAATCAGTGCTGTTAGCAGGTGACGCTTCCATAATTCCCCCCAAGTATTACACAATTCCTTCGATTGGTACAGTGCCCACGGATTTGTATTATGCTTGCTCCGGTGACCTTGATTGGGATTCGGAAGAAGCTGACGTGATGAATATGGTTCCGGATATTGACGTAACGCGAATTCCGGTAAGAACTCCTGCTGAATTTGCAGATTTTGTAAATAGAATCATGAATTATGAGCGAGAGCCGGTATTTACTGCTACTATGCTTCAAGCCGGCGGTATATATGAGTCTGCTGCAGTTGATTCTGTGCAAGTTAATATACATGGGAAAGTGCTGATTAACGCAAGCTCTACGGCAAAACAAATGTATGATGAAATAATTAATAATAAGATCTATTTTGCTGCTGATGAGTTCTTTGGTGCCAATATTATCCCGGGAATACAGACTTTTAAAGATGAATTGGAAAAAGGCTATCCCTTTGCCGAAATCATTGCCGGCGGTTATACGGATAAATGGACTTATCTAAGGGGGCTAAGACTTGAAGAGACCGAATTGTTCGGTATGAATGAGGCCAATACATTGGACAACGTTGGGTATACAATCATCTCCACACCGTCGAGTTTCACCAACGCATTCGATAACGCCGACGGATGTCTTAGCACTGCCTTGATGCTCAATCCTAATAGCGGAATTATCGGATATGTGGGATCTACCGGCCAGAGCTTCGTCACTCCAGGAACGCTTGATTACTCGATGGCTTTTGAAGCGGCGTTTTACGATCGTATGCTTGACAAAACAATTCGCCCATACAAGAAGAGTCTGGGTGCCGTAATGACACACCTCCGACACAGCCTGCTGATATTGGCTGATAATGATGATTACTATAAATACCTTTATTTAGCTGTGAATGCGTTGGGCGACCCCGAAACGCCTATTTATGTAAGCACGCCTCTTAATCTTAATAATGCATCGGTAACTGTCGATGCCGACGGAATCGACATCACTACAGGATTCAGCGATGCAAAAGTATGTGTATCCGGTGACGGTTACTATAATATCGTTGATGGTGATAAGATCCACTTATCCCTTAATCCGGGAACATATAATGTATTGATCACTCGCAACGGTTATATACCGAAATATTTCAGCTGCGTAGTGGCTCGCTCAAAGACTACCAACGCTATTGAAAGCGCTGCGGAAACGGATCTTAATGCGGTAAGTCTGATATCCGTATACCCGAGCCCGACCTACGACAATACGATGGTAAAGTATACATCCGGCGGTGCGATGGTGAATCTCCAACTGATGTTGTCGAATCTCGATGGTACGCAAGTCTACAAATTTGCATTAGACCCGAAACTCAGTGAGGGGAAAATCGACCTTTCACAAATACCTGCGGGTATGTATGTGGCGGTGCTGCTCGTAGATGGCGTACCAACCTCCGACACATCTTTGCGTCTGATGAAATAACGCTACCCATAGCTTGCAAAGGAGGCTGCACAATTTTGTGTGGCCTCTGTTTGTATTGTGTGGCTATCTGCGGGTATGGATATTGGGAGTGGCTGATCGAGCGATCATCCCTACAATTCGCGGATAAAAGTTTATGGTAAAAATGTCATTGTACGCTTTTCGTGCGGGGAAGCTCGGATAATGCACGATGCACGATGCACGATGCACAATTGATTGATTTTGACGGAGGCAGGCGCCTGGGGCGCTGTAGCCTCCGCTCCGGGCTAACGCTGTAATTCCTTTGTCGTTGCGTTAGTCTTTGTGGAGCAAACTCAATCCGAGGGTTGAGGGGCGGAGCACGATACCGCTATGGTCGTCGTCGCTTGTGGCGGGTGTCGGTGATGATCTTGGGATCGAG
>JAIDTT010000089.1 GCA_029060545.1 Paramuribaculum sp.
GGCGGGAATCCTCGCACGAAAAGCGTACAATGACATTTTTACCATAAACTTTCTCAGGTTTCTACTGCTTCGTAGGAAACATCGCTTCGCTATGTAAAATACGCGATATTGCTCCAAGGCAACGCCTACGAGCCAAAAGCACCCGCGAAAAAGTATGGCAAATGGATCAAAAAATATCTTGGTTTTTTATAGACACACAATTATTTTTTATACTTTTGCCGTGGAGATCGCTATTCAGAAGCCCCTGTCTGGGGTAAGTGGGCGCGGTATGTGATAAATACATACATAGAAAGCGTTTATCCGCGCTGATTCTTGATTGTTGGAAATTCTCGCAAAATTTCTATTCTCTGTCAAGGGTTAGGCAACGATAGATGCCCGTGGTTATGTAATTGACAGCCCGGTATGGCTTCGCGAGAAGCCGACCGGAAGGTACATTACATATACAAGCGTGGGCTTCTGCGTTGCCGTCCAACAGAGAAAGGCAATGCGAGAAGCCTCCAACAGAAGGACGGTAACAGATACAGATTCCCATGCTTTCTTATTTTCATTTAAATCAATTAAGGCCGACGAGGGGATGACCGAGGCCACACCTCAAAAGGTTTCCATTTACAATGAAAAAGAAATCATTACTTATCGCAGCTTCGGCCTTGCTCGCCTCATCAGTCTATGCTGCCAACGGCGACAAATTTGAAATCGACGGACTGGTCTACACCATCTTATCCGAAGCCGACCACACCGTCAGCGTAAAGTCTCCGGATTACACCTACGCCGTGAGTGGTCACCTCAACATTCCGGCTACTGTAACCAACGACGACATCGTGTACACAATCACAACGCTTCCCGCCGTCGCCTTTCAATATTGTAACCATATCACTTCTGTCGACATACCTGCCACCGTCACAAACATCGCAACGAATTCATTCTACAGATGCACTGCGCTTACCGATATCAACGTCGACGAGAACAATCCGGCCTATACATCGTCGGATGGCGTGCTATACAATAATGACATGACCGAATTGATCAGCTGCCCTAATGCCAAATCCGGTGGTTTCAACATTCCTCAGAGCGTCACCACCATTTCTACCAACGGCTTCAATGGCTGCACCGAACTCACATCTATAACCATTCCCGATGGTGTCACTGCCATTGGAGGCAATGCTTTTTACTTATGCACAAGCATCAAATCGATCCACATCCCCGCCGCGGTGACCCACACTGCCACTTCCCCCAACTTTTTTGGTCGCTGCTCTTCGCTTGAGGAAATCACCGTTGATCCCGAAAATAAAGAGTATTGCTCTGTGGATGGTGTGCTCTACAGCAAAGATATGACCACACTTGTACAATATCCTGTGGCACGGCAAGGAGACGTAATATTACCGGAATCGGTCACCTCCTTATCCGATTTTTCGTTTAGCGACTGTGAGGCTCTCACCACCGTCAATATCCCGGCCCGTATCGCCAACATCGGTGGTGGCGCATACAGTTACTGCCCGAATATCACAGAGTTTATCGTCGACGAAAACAACCCCAGCTACTGTTCGGTCGACGGCGTGCTTTACAACAAAGCTCAGACCACCCTCACCCTCTACCCAAACGCACGCACCGGCTCATTCACCGTCCCCGGCAATATCGCCACACTTTCGACCAACGCCTTTAGGGGCGCCGGTATCTCTTCTATAGTGATACCCGCCACAGTTAGTGCTATGTCCGGACAGACATTTCAGGACTGCAGCAATCTATCAAAGATGGTAGACCTCAAGCCCCAACCACAGTCGATCTCCTACGCCACCATCCATGGCACCCCCTCATCGATGATAGTATATGTACCGGCTGGCTGTAAGGAAGCCTATGAAAAAGCTTGGCCCGCGATTCTGAACATAGAGGAAATCAACGATTTTGTAGTGGTGATATCCGCAGTCGAGATGCAGATGACCATAGGTGAGACCGCTGACCTCAAAGCAGATATCGTGAGCACAGGAGATGTCGCCGTCAAGACCCGAACCTGGAGCAGCTCCAATCCTTCCGTAGCCACAGTCGACGAATCGGGAAAAGTGACCGCCATAGCCGACGGCTCCGCCACAATCACCGTAGCCGTGACCGACGAAAACGATCAAACACGATCAGACATGTGCGAAATCACCATATCCCCCAAAGCCGACATCATCGAGATTGTAGCCGACCCGGTGGAAGCCATCAACTACTCGACACCGCTCGATGTGTACGACCTCTCAGGCAAGAAGGTGAGCAACAGTGTGAGCAATCTCTCCCCCGGCATCTACGTAGTGCATCAAGGAAGCAAAACCGCCAAAATCGCAATAGAATAAACACTCCATTTTTTTTAATAAATGTGTAAGGCCGGCCAAAACCGGCCTTAACTTTGCATCCACAAATTCTATTAGTCCTATTAGCCCCATCAGACCTCCCCTCAAAATTTTTGTTTCGGCGCTTCGCTTTAGCGGAGCGAATGGCCATCGTGCATCGTGAATTGTGCATCCTTCATTATGTCCGCGCAGGTATTTTCACTAAATTTGCAGAAATAAAGTAGACTCCACTGAAAAAAAATGAGCATAACAATACTTGGAATAGAGTCGTCGTGCGACGACACCTCCGCAGCCGTAATCCGCGACGGTCTGCTTATGAGCAATGTGATCGCCTCGCAATCCGTTCATGAGCAATATGGCGGTGTGGTACCCGAGTTGGCATCGCGCGCCCATCAGCAAAACATCGTGCCGGTAGTCGACACAGCCCTGAAGAAGGCTGGCATCCAACCGTCTGATCTGTCGGCCATAGCATTCACCCGCGGGCCCGGTCTGCTCGGATCCCTACTCGTCGGCACATCCTTTGCCAAAGGCTTATCGCTTGCTCTGCGTATCCCGATAGTAGATGTTAACCACCTCCACGGCCATGTGCTGTCGCACTTCATCCGTGAGGAGCTGTCGGATCGCGTACCCGAATATCCATTCCTCACACTTCTGATCTCTGGTGGCAACAGTCAGTTGATACTCGTGCGCGACTACAACGACATGGAGATACTCGGCGCCACGATCGACGATGCCGCCGGCGAAGCTTTCGACAAGTGCGCCAAAGTCATGGGACTCCCCTACCCCGGAGGCCCGCACATCGACCGTCTCGCTGCCGAAGGCGACCCGAAACGCTTCCACTTCGCCCGACCGCGCATCCCCGGGCTCGACTACAGTTTCTCGGGGCTCAAGACCTCGTTTCTCTACACCGTGCGCGACGGACTGCGTGCCGACGAAAATTTCATCACCGCCAATATGGCCGATCTCGCCGCATCGCTCCAACACACCATCATCGACATCCTTCTCGACAAACTCGACAAGGCCGTGAAGCAGACCGGTGTGCGCACCGTGGCTATAGGTGGAGGCGTATCAGCCAACAGCGGCGTGCGTCAGGCCGTAGCCGACTATTGCACCACGCACGGACTTACGGCATTCATTCCCAAGCGATCATTCACCACCGACAATGCCGCTATGGTAGCCATTGCCGGTTATTACAAATATCTCGACGGCCAATTCTGCCGATACGAAGAGACACCATTTGCCCGCGTACAGGTATGAAAATATCCATAATCGTAATCGGCGACGAACTCCTGCTCGGTCAGGTGACCGACACAAACAGCGGCATGATAGCGCGCCACATAGCCCCTTACGGCTGGAGTGTGGAATCCGTCGAGACAGTACCCGACTCTCATGATCAGATCATCGCGGCTATCCGCAGAGCCATGCACCGCTCACGCGTGGTGATCACCACAGGCGGCCTCGGCCCCACACGCGACGACATCACCAAGGCAGCCATGCTCGAAGTGTTCGGTGGCAAATTGGTGGAGGACGCTGAGGTAGCCGCCAATGTGCGCCGCATCATGGAAGGGCGGGGGCATAAACTCAACGCACTAACCGCCACTCAGGCCTTGGTACCCGATTCGGCCACTATTATACAGAACCTTTGCGGCACGGCACCTATAATGTGGTTCGACACCCCCGACTCAACCCTTGTGGCCATGCCGGGAGTACCGGCAGAGACATCCCGGATGTTTGAACAGGAAGTATTCCCGCGCCTGTTCCAACGCTTTTCGGCCGATACCCATGTCCGCCACACCACACTCACCGTGAGCGGTATCACCGAATCAGACCTTGCAGAGCGTCTGGCCACATTCGAGGACGACCTTCCGCCATATCTCCACCTCGCCTATCTGCCCCAGGCTTCCGTCATAAGGCTTCGGCTCGACGGCTCCCATACCGATGGGAAATTGCTCGACAGTCAATTCGACGAAAGCCTCTCCAAGCTGGAAACGCTTTGTGTCGACCTCCTCCTGTATCGCGGCGGACATACCCCCGCTGAAGAACTGCTCACACGCCTTAAGGCCGAAGGTCTCACCCTCGCCACAGCCGAAAGCTGCACCGGTGGCGCCATAGCTTCGGCACTCACCTCCATACCTGGATGCTCCGAGGTATTCCGCGGATCAGTAGTAGCATATTGCAACAGCGTCAAGCGCGCCGTACTCGGCGTCGATGCTTCCACACTCGATAAGTATGGAGCCGTCAGTGAGCCCGTAGTAATTCAGATGGCCGACGGCGCACGGAGGGCATTGGCTGCCGATATAGCCATAGCCACCAGTGGCATCGCAGGGCCCGGTGGAGCCACACCGGGCAAGCCCGTAGGCACCGTCTGCATCGCCGTAGCCACTCAGAACGAGACCGTCGCCACCACCTACCGCTTCGGCGGCTCGCGAGAGCTCGTGATCCGTCGCGCCACCCTCACCGCACTCGCCCTCGCCCTCCGCTCCACCGTCCCCACGAACTCAAATCCCATAGCAATTAGTTAGCTTACAGCCATCGCAGCTGCTGTTTTCGAATGCGATTGGCCTACGTTCCGCTGGATTTTACTGAAAATACTTTCAAAAAGTCATCGGCATAACGGTAAAATTCCGTAATTTTGCATCTGAATAGCTACTGTCCATTCTTAACAAGAGCGCTATTGAGATTACAATAATCGGCTATATCAGTCGTTTTATAATAGATAACCACGAAATAGGCTCCCTGTTAATCTTAAGATACCCGTACTCATGAGCATATCACTCCCCACAGATGCTTCCATCATACTTACTTACCGCTGCCCTATGCAGTGTAAGATGTGTAATATCTGGAAAAATCCCACCGATAAGAATGAGGAGATAAAGGCTTCGGATCTAAAGTCTCTTCCGAAACTGAAATTCATCAATCTCACCGGAGGTGAACCATTTATCAGAGAAGACCTTGCTGAGATAGTAGAGGAGTGCTACCGCCATACTGATCGTATCGTGATATCCACATCAGGATGGTATGCCGACCGGGTGATCGAGCTTGCTAAACGCTTCCCTAAGATAGGCATACGCATATCTATCGAAGGTCTTGAAGAGAAAAACGACGAGCTCCGCGGCCGCAAAGGCGGTTTCCGCAAAGGCTACGACACGCTTCTCAAACTCAAGGAAATGGGTCTCACGGATATAGGATTCGGATGCACCGTATCCAACAACAACTCCCACGATATGCTTGAGCTCTACGAAGAGAGCAAGAAGCTGAGACTCGAATTTGCCACCGCCGCATTTCATAATTCATACTATTTCCACAAAGACGACAACGTGATCACCAACCGTGATGCCGTGTGCAAGGATTTTGAGGAACTGATACGCCGTCAGCTGAAAGAGTCGCATCCAAAATCGTGGTTTCGCGCTTATTTCAATATGGGCCTGATCAACTATATTGAGGGCAACCGTCGTATGCTTCCTTGCGAAGCCGGCACCACCAATTTCTTCATTGACCCGTGGGGAGAAGTGTATCCCTGCAACGGTATGGAAGAAAAATTTTGGAAAGAGTCGATGGGCAACATCCACGATGCTGATTTCATGACTATCTGGAACAGCCCTCAGGCAGAAGCCGTAAGAGCTATGGTGAGAAAATGTCCCAAAAACTGCTGGATGGTAGGTACTGCCTCACCGGTGATGCACAAATATATCAAATATCCGCTGACGTGGGCTCTGAAAAACAAAATGCGCTCACTATTGGGCAAGCCTGCTTGCCTTGACAAAAAATGGAATGATGTTGGCCAGGATCCGCAACAGGGTATACTCGACCGACAATCCACTCAGGAGCAGTAAGCAGTAAATAGATGCACATCGTAGTAATAGGCACACGTGGTATCCCGGAGATACAGGGAGGCGTCGAGACGCATTGTCAGGAACTGTATCCACGTATAGTGGAATTAGGCCATAATGTGACCATAATCCGGCGCAAGCCCTATGTGACCGATTCCAACCGCATTACCGAATACAAAGGCGTAGGACTCACCGACGTATATGCTCCCAAACAGAAGAGTCTTGAAGCCATAGTCCATACATTTCTCGCTGTCATCAAGGCACGAAGGCTTAAAGCCGATGTGCTTCATATACACGCTATCGGACCGGCACTGATGGCGCCGTTTGCCCGTATGCTCGGTATGAAGGTAGTGATGACCAACCATGGACCCGACTACGACCGACAGAAATGGAGCTATCCGGCCAAAGCGATGCTAAAGCTCGGCGAGCGATTGGGTACACGATTCAGCAACAATGTGATCGTGATATCCCGTGTCATTGCCGATATACTCTCCACCAGATACGGGCGTACGGATACCCGACTAATATTCAATGGCGTGTCACGTCCGACAAAGTCCGTCCGGACAGATTACATCAAATCGTTGGGACTGGAGCCTAAAAAATACATCGTTGCAGTAGGTCGATTCGTAAAAGAGAAGGGCTTCCATGATCTTATTGAAGCATTCGCGCAGATACACGACAGTTATCCCGGTTACCATCTGGCAATTGCCGGTGACGCCGATCATCCTGATCAATACTCCACAGAACTAAAGGAGCGAGCACACAAGTTGGATGTAGTGCTCACAGGATTCATTCGCGGTGAGAAGATGAATCAGTTAATGACCAATGCAGCCCTATTTGTGATTCCATCGTACCACGAAGGATTGCCCTTTTCATTACTTGAAGCCATGAGTTACAATTTGGATGTGATAGCAAGCGACATACCGGCCAACAAACTTGAGTGCCTCGCCCCCGACGATTATTTTAAGACAGGCGACGTAAAGCATTTGGCCGACAAGGTCTCCACCCGATTAGACCGAGGCTACCGTAGCCGCACATACGATCTGTCCGCTTACGACTGGAATCACATTGCCCGACAGACCGAAAATGTATACACTCAAACGGCTAAGTGATATGACTGCGATTCTTTCATCTGACACAGCTAAAATCAAACGATTTGAGGCTCTCGACGGACTCCGGGCTTACGCGTGTATCGGAATCGTATTGATGCATATTCTTGCCAACATCACGCCGAAACCTGACACGAACATCCTCACAGCATCTATAATTCCATGGTTTACCGACTTCACACTTCTATTTATGATAGTAAGCGGATTCTCTGTAAGCTACGGATATTTCGACAAAATAAAGCATAGCACCATCACCCCTCTGCAATTTTATCGCAAGCGCTACATACGCCTATTGCCATTCTACTCGCTGCTATGCTTACTTGATCTCGCCCTATCTCCTTCGTGGCGCTCGGTAGCCGAAACCTTTGCCGACATCACTCTCACCAATGGAATGATTCCCAATGTAGAGTTCAATGTAATCGGCGTAGGTTGGTTTATGGGCGTAGTAATGCTCTATTACATATTCTTTCCATTTATCGTTTTTCTGCAGAATAATAAGCTAAAGGCTCTCCTCACCTTCGCAGGATCACTGCTATTAGTATGGATAGGCCTGCAATATGCTGATGGCACGTCGCCCCTCAACCGAAGATTCATCCTATATTGTCTTCCTCTGTTCTTGTCGGGAGGTTTGATATATCTGTACCTTGATAAGATACTGAAGCTATCGCGACTATGCCATTACACATTACTTCTGCTAGCAATTACTCTGTCGGTATTACCCTTTGTAACTGTACATAGTGAGTTCATTGTTCTTATAACTTCGATTGTAGTCTTTTCAAGCTGGACTATATACGCAATAAGCAGTAGTAGATACGCCGGGAAGTGTAACTTTTTAAGCAACAAAGTCACAGCATACTTGGCTTCCATTTCCTTGGAGATATACCTCTGTCATATGGTCATATACCGGATTGTGGAGAAGTGTAACCTCGATCGCTTTATTGACAATCCCAATCTTCTATATATTCTTACATCAGTTATCGTAATAGCCGGAGCAATAACATTCTCTCACATCTTAAAATTCCGCATAATCAATCCTTTGATTAGCAAATATGTAAAATAAAGCCAACAACCCGAGTGCTTGCTACCTCGTAAAAAACAAGATCAATGTATAAAGACAATAATCGCCACGCACTGTCGCCGACATTCCTGATACTGACTGTAGTATTCTGCATCTGTCTGGTAGTGGCCAATCTAATGGAGATCAAGACCGTATCGATAGGCCCGCTTGCCCTCACAGCCGGCGTGGTAGTATTCCCGCTCTCCTACATCATATCCGACTGCATAGTAGAGATCTACGGCTTCCGTCGCGCACGGTTCGTGATCTGGCTCGGCTTCTCGATGAATCTCCTGGTGTGCATATTACTTCAGTTAGGACTATGGCTTCCCGGCGATGCTCAATGGCACGGACAAGAGGCGATGGAACTCATATTCGGCGCCGTGCCACGCATACTGCTGGCCAGTTTCACGGCTTTCATCTGCGGGTCGATGGTCAATGCCTACGTGATGAGCCGCATGAAAGCAGGCCATACCGGCACACGTGGCTTCTCAGCCCGCGCCATCATATCCACACTTTGGGGTGAGGGCACAGACTCATGCATATTCTTCCCGCTCGCATTCGCCGGCACCTTCCCATGGTCGGTGATCGGCAGCCTGATAGTGACACAGACACTCATCAAGACCCTCTACGAAATACTCATTCTGCCCGTTACACTCCGCATAGTGCGTCGACTGCGGGTCATTGAAGGTGGCGACGCCGACGACACAGGCATTTCATACAAATGGTGGAAAATCAATGAAATCTGACAAAATCACTACCGTTTGGCTCGATCTCGACGACACACTCATCGACTTCACCACCAATGCAGCCGCAGCGCTCAGCCGGATGTGGCAAGAGCAAGCCGTACTCCAACGCTTGTTTCCGTCGGCCGAACATTGGGCCCTCCGATATGAGCATCACAATCAGGCACTATGGGCGCAATATAGCCGCGCGGAGATCGAGCGCGACTACCTGCGCATGGAGCGCTTCCGCCGCCCTCTCGTGGAAGCCGGTATGCCCGACACGGAAGCACGCCGACTATCCACCGCCTACGACCCCTACTATCTTGATCTGCTCGCGCAAGGAAAAGCACTCATGCCCGGAGCCATCGGACTGCTCGAGTGGCTTCGCGCACAATCCTACACCATCGGCATACTCAGCAACGGATTCAAGGAGGTGCAGCACCGCAAGATCCACAATGCAGGTCTCGAACCGTATATCGACATCGTAGTGCTCAGCGACGACATCGGCATCAACAAGCCCGACCCACGCATATATAAATATGCCATGGAGCGCGCCGGTCAGCCCGACCCGTCGACCCACCTTATAATCGGCGATAATCCCGACACCGACATAGCTGGCGCACTGGTATCGGATTGGAATGCAATATGGTATCTACCTCAGCGAGCCGCCGATAGCCTCACGGAGTGCTGTCCCGCAGGCGCAGTCCTCGTTCGTACCCTTCAAGAAATTCCTCATTTGCTCCAATCGGCTAAAAGCTAAGATTTATTCGCATTTTTTTGCTCTGATTGAGTGAGATTTGGAAAAAAAGTACGATATTTGCACTGCGAAAACCAGACCGTAGGGTCAAGGTGCGCACTCAAACATTAATTTATTGTATTTTAATCACCTATAAAAGCTAAGTAAAAATGACTAAAGCTGACATCGTAAACGAAATTGCCAAGTCTACCGGCATTGAGAAAGCCAACGTACTCGCTACCATCGAGAAATTCATGGAAGTTGTTAAGGATTCACTCGGTCACGGCGAAAATGTATATCTCCGCGGCTTCGGCAGCTTCATCGTTAAGGTTCGCTCCGAAAAGACTGCACGCAACATCTCAAAGAACACCACTATCATCATCCCCGAACACAAGATCCCCGCTTTCAAGCCTGCAAAAGTGTTCATGGAAGAGGTAAAATAAGAAACCGCTCTCATATATTCATTAATCTCTAAAACTTTTACAATCCCATGCCCAGCGGAAAGAAAAGAAAAGGCCACAAGATGGCTACACACAAACGTAAGAAACGCCTGAAGAAGAATCGTCATAAGAAGAAATAAGCCGCCGATGGCCCAAAGAGAGACACGTCGCCGCCCATCTATTGCAGCCCGCGCACTCTCCATCACTACGACGAAGTTCCTTTTTTCGGGACTTACAATACAAAAGAACAAACCCGATCGAGCGGCCTTAACAACAAAGCCTCATACGTCGGCGTTTGTTCTTTGTAATTAACACCCTATCTATTCACCCACAATTCTATTTGCCAATGCGAAGCGATCTCGTGGTCGACGTGCAATCCAAAGAAGCCTCCATCGCCCTCCTTGAAGAGGGGCGTCTGGTGTCGCTTCAGAAAGAGTCGCGCGACCAATCCTACGCCGTCGGCGACATCTATCTGGCCAAAGTTAAGAAACTGATGCCAGGTCTGAATGCCGCCTTTGTCAACGTAGGCTATGAGAAAGATGCTTTCCTCCATTATCTGGACCTTGGCTCACAATTTTCCTCTTATTCGGCTTTTGTAAAGAAAGCCCTCGATCCGCAGCAGCGCACCCTGCCGAGTGTGTCGAAACTCAAGCTGCTGCCCGACATCGACAAACACGGCTCAATCTCCGACGTACTCACTCCCGGGCAGGAGCTACTCGTACAGATCGTAAAAGAGCCCATCTCATCGAAAGGCCCACGCCTCACCACCGAGATATCCCTTACCGGACGCTACCTCGTGCTCATCCCATTCTCCGACAAAGTTAGCATCTCGCAGAAAATCAAACTTTCGGAGGAGAAGACCCGCCTGCGTCAGCTCATCGAAAGCATACGCCCCAAAAACTTCGGTGTCATAATCCGCACATCAGCCGAAGGCAAGCGTGTAGCCGAGCTCAACAACGAGCTCAAGACACTCCTCCAACAGTGGGAAGAAATGCTCCTCAAAGCACGCAAGTCCACCGCCCCTGCGATGGTATTCCAGGAAGACAGCCGCATAGTAAGCGTACTCCGCGACATCTTCAATCCATCGTTTGAGTCCATCCTCGTCAACGACGAGGAGACATTCCGGCAGATACAAGCTTACGTAAGCCTCATAGCACCCGAACGCAAAGAGATAGTAAAGCTCCACACCGCAGATACACCCATCTTCGACCAATACAATATCACCCGCCAGATCAAGCTGGCATTCGGCAAGACCGTATCATTCAAAAGCGGAGCCTACATCATCATCGAGCACACCGAAGCCCTCCATGTAATCGACGTCAACTCCGGCAACCGCTCCAAGGCAGCCTCCGATCAGGAAAGCAATGCCCTTGAAGTAAACATACTTGCCGCCAACGAAATCGCACGACAGCTGCGACTGCGCGATATGGGCGGCATCATCGTAGTCGACTTCATAGACATGGCGCAGGCCGAACACCGGCAGCGCCTCTACGACCACATGCGCGAAGTGATGCAGGGCGACCGCGCCCGACACAACATACTGCCCCTAAGTAAATTCGGGCTCATGCAGATCACACGTCAGCGCGTTCGTCCGGCCATGGACATCCCCACAGAGGAAGAATGTCCGTCGTGCTTCGGCAAAGGGCACGTACAGCCCTCACTCCTGTTCACCGACACACTCCAGGAGAAGCTCAACTATCTCATCAACGACCTGAAGCAAACCGATTTCGTGATGTACGTTCACCCCTACGTCGACGCATATCTCAAGAAAGGCATCCTTTCGATCTACCGAAAGTGGCGCATGCAGTTCGGCCGTAAATTCAAGATCGTGCCCGACCAGTCGCTTGCCTATCTGCAATACAAAGTGCTCGACAGCAAACGCAACGAGATCGACATAAAAGAGGAAAAAGACGTGGCATCATCAGCCACAAAGACTAAAGAAAAAGCCAAGAAACACACCCAGACCGACGAGTAGCCCACTCATCCAAGTCTCGGGAAGGCATATCAGATACATAGCCTCACACGCAGCGGCGCCACGCTCATACGAGCCGGCGCCGCTTCTGTACACATCCGCTCAAATAATACGGCCTAATATGCAAAAAGTAGGCTGAAAGAGCTGCAATATCCCACTAATATGCAAAAAGTAGGCTGCGATTTAGTAT
>JAIDTT010000009.1 GCA_029060545.1 Paramuribaculum sp.
TACAAAAAGATGACATTTGTTTGTCATTTGTGTTACAGAAACACAACATTTATTGTAACAATTTCGTCACAACGCTATATATCAATATATTAAATTGTCACAATCCTGTCACTAAATTGTCATTTTGTCCGTAACAATTACGTAACAAAAAATGTAACAATTTTGTATATATTGCCCTCAAGAGCCCCCTTTATGCATATCCTGCTGCAATGGTGTATTGGCTATTCGTCTAAGTAGTAATTGTTTGCTTGTTTTTAAGCGGCGTGATCCTCATCCATGTATAAAAAAAAACGAAGCGCCTCATTTTTTTTGAAGCGCTTTACTCAATAGAGCTATTTTCGTGAAATTTCTCTTTACTTATTGGGCTAATTCTGTGGATCGGGAATCCTGAAATTTTACTATTCCTTCCACGCCACCCGGATATTCGGGGTAAGCATCGGGGTGTTCCAACACTATATCAGATAATGTGTCGCCCTGCACCGGCTGATGTGATTGCGCGAAAGCCGGCGCGGTGCCGAGAAGCAGAAGTGTCGCTGCGGAGAGGAGTAATCTCATTAGTATATATTTTAGGTGTGGGGATCAGAAGGGATAACCGATGGCAAGGTGGAAGGCAAGTGAGTTTTTGAATTTTGTCATATTGTAGTAGCCGCGCTTGCCGGTGTCGTAGGGTGCGTGGATGCCGATACCGAGGTCGCCGCGCACTACTAGCATACCGATGTCGAGACGCAGGCCGGCGCCGGTGCCGGTGGCCAGATCCTTGAGGAATGTTGAGCCGCGCAGTTTGCCGCCCGGACGGGCCGGATCCTCTTTGAGCAGCCACACATTGCCGGAGTCGAAGAATACAGCGCCGTGAAACGGGCCGAATATCGGGAATCGGTATTCGACATTGAATTCAAATTTGAATGTACCGGTCTGGTCGAAATAGCCGTTGATCTGCTCCTTGGGCACTCGGTAACTGCCGGGACCGATGGAGCGGACGGTGAATGCGCGCACGGAGTTGGCGCCACCGCAGTAGAATTGCTCGCTGTAGGGTACTTCGGTGGCGTTGGCGTAAGCGTGGGCTGCTCCGACTGCTACTCGGCTCACGAGCCAATTGTCGCCACGACCTATGCGCCGGTTGTAGACGAGCTGTGCTGTACCCTTCACGAATTGGGAGAAGGGCGTATGGAATAGTTCCTTCTCGCCTTTCTTGCCGCAGGCGCGGTAGATGGCCCAGAAGATGTTACCGGCCTCGGTGACGGAGAATTGCCAGTTGAGTGAATTATTGGAGTCGAATGCCCGGTCGTACACATAGTTGTAGCCCATCTGCGGTATGAACTGGCTGCGGAAACTCTGTGCTATGGCCGGATTGGCATCCATAATGGAGTCGAACTCGGCGGTGGTGCGCATAAGTTTCACGTAGGTGAGCTTGAAGAGTGTGAGTGAGGTGTTGACGTGACGACTTACGCGCCAGTCGTAGGTGAATCCGGCGTTGAGTTGCGCCATACTGAAGTAGTGCGGACGGTTGAGCAGGTCGGCACCGAGGGTGATACGGGTCCAGTTGAGCTGTCGGCGTGAGCGCGGGATGAATCGCGGGGCAAGCAGTCGGGGGAAGGATAGGCCGGCATTGAGGCCTACCTCGTAGGAGTTGAATACGGATGACCGTCCGTGACCCGTCTGCCATTCATACGATCCGAAGAGGTCGATTGAGAATTGCTCGCCTCCGCCGAATATATTCTTGTTGGTGAGCTTGAGGTCTACACCAGGGCCGAGATATGAGTTGGACTTGGATGTGACATTGACTTCGATGGATGCCTCCATCGGTTTGTCGACCGTACATTCTATCAATACATTGAGCCGGTCGTGGTTGGCAGAGTCGGGCATAGCGCTGATGTCGATGCCGTTGAATATGCCGAGACGCGACAGGTATGTCTGTGTGCGGTTCATATCGCGCACGGTGAGGGTCTTGCCGCTGCGGAAAGTGATGCATTCGGTAAGGAGGCTGTCGCGCAGGCGCACCGGCATCATCTTGATGATGCGGCCGCGTGAGGTATACATAGTGTCGGCGACACCGCCACCTTCATTGCGGTGAACGATGGTGGTGATCGTACCTGTTCGGTAGGACTTTGAGGCGAACGCCGGGATATTGGATGCCAGATGAAGCCGCAGAGCTATCGAGCCGGGAGTGATGATCGAATCAGCGAGGTATTCGATGTATTCGGGGCGGAAGAAGTAGTAGCCACGGTTGCGCAGCTTGTTGGCAATGTTGACTCTCACCTGGGCGAGCGAGTCGATGCAGTAGCGGGTACCTTTGGCGAGATTGTGCTCGCGCAGAGCCAACGAGTCTATCAGATGGCATAGGCGTGTAGTGTCAGGCAGCAGCTCAAGGCTGTCGATAGGGTACTCCGGGCCGGGATTGATAGTGTAGGTGATGCGGGCTTTCTTCTTGTTTTTGCCCTGCACGAGCGAGTAGGAGGCGCGTCCGCGGAAGAAGCCGTTGTCGCGCAGATTGCTTTCGATCATCTGCACTCTCACCTCGGGGCGTACGTCGGATATAAGTACCGGTTCCGACACCAACTTTTCGTAGATCCAGTGTTTGAAGCCGCTCGGCGGATTGGGCCAGTTGTTGTAGACCCACAGCCCGAGCGGGAAGGGCCAGCGGACGTAAGGGGAGTAGAATACATTGTTTGGCGCTACATTCACTGTAGTGCTTACGGCATCGGTCACCGATTCAGGCAGCTCGGTGCCCTTGGGGGTGACGTAGTCTACCTTCTTCACGCCTGTGTATAGTATGTCGTCGGGGCCGAGGCGCTTGGTGGTGGAGCAGGCGCCGAGGGCGAGAATGGCCATGGTGGCCGTGAGTATGATGAGGAGTCTACTTTTCATTGACGGTGGTATCGGATGGACGGATGGCGGGGCTGAACCTGAAGAGGTCGCGCAGGGAGTTGATCTTGCGTTTCATCACGAAGCCCACACCGGTCTGGGTGATTTCGCCTTCGAGAATTGATTCGAAGCCTACGTGTCGGAAGAGGCGCACATACATTGAGCCGGCGCGGTTGAGTAGGTATTCGAAGGATATGTCGTTGATGAGATTTTGCGAGAAATTTTCGTCGGCATCGGCGTCGGTCGAATAGTTGCCGCCTACCACGATCTTGAAGCGGTCGTTGAAGAGCGTCTTGCTCACACGGTAGCTGTAGCTCGTAGTAGTGGAGCGTGAGCCGTCGGTGGTAGTGTCATACTGGTCTACGCCGAAGGAGATATCGACGCCACGGATATTGTTGGCCGCCCATGAGTTGAGCTGAGACGCGAGGAAGGAGTAGAGCGGATTGCCTGAGAGATTGGCGTTGGCCTTTGTGCCGGGACCCGTGTACTGGTTGTAGAGCAGCATATTCATAGCCTGATTGGCACGCTGGTCGGGACTCATGCCCTGAAGCTCGTTCTGTATTGTGATGTCGTCGTCGGTCGACAGGTCAAACGATACCTTCATATCTTCGAGTGTACCGCCCACCGATACGCCGACGTCGAAGTTGACCAGACGCGAGTTCTGACCCTCTTGGGTGACGTTGGCGCGCATACGGTCCACGGCGTTGATCGACAGGGTGGGATTGAGCACCGGACCGGTGAAAGCCACATAGCTTCCGGGCGTGAACTTGAAGTTTTTCTCCGACATAATCGACATCGAGTAGCCTCCGGTGGAGATCTGCGGAGTGTAGCGCACGAAGCCGCTGTTGATGGTATATCGGCCGGTGAGGCGACCGTCGGGATTGGCTGGCGACATCGTGTAGCTAAGATCACCTGAGCCGTTGATCTGCACCCGGTTCTTGCCGTCGGTCGAGAGATCTACGTTGATTGTGGAGCCTTCCGATATAGTAAGGTTGGCATCGAGTATCATGGCGAAAGCCGATGGCTGTATGGAATCGATGCGGGCTACCTGAGATGTGTCGGAGAAGTTGACGAAGCGTACCATGTCATCGGTAGTCTTCGGTGCTGCGAGCGACTGCTGCGACTCGGTGAGCACGTAAGTGACATTCGTACCCGACAGAATATTGAGATCGGCATTCACCACTATCAGATTCATATTGCCGCGCACCTGCGCGTCGAGATCGATGAATCCCTTGCCGTAGAGGTTGGCGCCACGCGGGCGGTTACTGTTGACGATCTGCATATTGCGGGCTTTCATCGAGAGGTCGAGTGCGATATCGGAGATGCGTCGGGCATCCACCGTGCCGTTGACCAGAAGATTCTGATTATTGAGCCCGGATATATAGAAGTCTTTGAACTTCACAATGTTGCTGTCTACGGGCACAGGCTCAGGTGAGAAACCGTACGACGCACCGGTGAAGGCTACCTTCACAGCTGTGGAGTCAAACTGCAGCGAGCCGTTGAAGATCGGTTCGGCCAGAGTGCCGGTGATATCCATATTGCCGTTGAGCATACCCGACAGTTGGGCTACATCCTTTCCTATAAACGGATTGATAGTGCGCAGCGGGAAGTGGATCATGGAGAAGTCGAGCAGGAACGGGTGCACGGCCGTGGAGTCGTTGAGATTGCCGCGTGCGGTGATCACCTTCTGACCGTCGACGAGGAGCGACGCATCGGCATAGATAGCTCCTGTGCGGGCATTGTTACTCAGCTCAAGTGCCGCTTCGAAGGAGCCTACCAGTTCGCGGCCGTAATAAAGTTTGTCGAGAGAGAGTGTACCTTGGCCGGTGATGTTGCTTTCATCCCAGCGGAAACGCATATCCGCCCCGAGCGTACCCTTGATCGGCGGAGAGAAGGGTGATATCGATAGCCATTCGGCCAGAGCGATATTCTTCATCTTCAGCACCACGTCCTCCTGATGATCCGCCAGCGAATCTACATGCTCGGTATATAAATGGAGCGACGAACTGTCCGACATCAGCTTGAGGTTGGCGTCGATATGGTGATGGTCGAAGTTGTATGAAATTTCGTTGTCGCGGTTGATGGTCCACTGCTTGTAGGCGATGGTGGGATTGTAGGGCGCGAGGTGCAGAGTGACTACCGAGTCGGTGAGTGTGGTGTTCATTCCGATGATGAATCCCTTCTCCCCTTGGATATTGCTTTGGCTGAGACGTCCGGCAAACTTGTTCTCGCTTAGGAAGCCGCGGAAGTCTACGTGTGCGAAGTCGTCCATTGTGCCCGGATGGTTGTCCATCTTGAGATCATATTGCAGGAATCGCCCCTTCTGTACAGCGTCTAACGTAAGCTCGTCGATGCGGGTGCTGCCCATAGTGAGTGTGGCCACAACGGCATGCATATCGATAAGCGAGTCAGTGGAAGCTTCGAGAGAGGCCGATTTGTAGCCTGCGCCGGCAATTCGGCGCGCAAGCACGGCCACCGGGTCGCCTGCCGAAGACGATGCAGTGAGCCGCAGCGGCGGAAGTGCGTGTTGCAGGGCTATTATGTCGGCCGACTTGGTGTCGATAATTCTGTTGATGGCCACGGTGGTGGAATCTACGTGAGCCATAATGGAATCGAGCCCTGTCGGACTGCTTATATCGGCTGTGAAAGCCCCCGACACTATATTAAGATGTGTGAGGGTATCGGCTGTGGAGAATTTTGCCGTCAGGCTCGGTATGTCTATATCTAAGGAGTCGGCACGCCAGTGGAGCCTGTCTATCTGAGCCTCGGCATCTATCGCTCCGGTGCGGGGATTGTATGTTCCGGAACTGTAGATCTCCGCCGATCCGCCCATCGGGGTCTCCGATACCTTAAGGGCTTGTAGGTCTACGTTTCTGAGATTGGCTCCGAGATCCCAGTCGTAGCCATCGGGAGTGAACCATGCTTTTAGATCTCCTTCGATGTTGGCATCCGGGCTGTCGGAGATGATGTGAGCCGTCAGACGGCAGGTGTCGAGATCGGCTTTGATCGTTAGACCGTCGAGCGACTGGCCGTTGTAGAGCATGTGGGTAAGCCTGGCGTCAGCGTGTATGGAGGTGGAGCGGCGAGCCGGGTCATATCCGTGCCCTTTCACGGATAGAGTACCCGTCACGTTGGCCACACCGAGTGAAGGCATGAAGCGTTGCAGGGGGAATGAGCGTGAGTTGAGGGTGGCGTCGTAGCCTTCGGCCTTCTGATTCCAGAAAGCGTTGAGCGCTATATTGCCCCCGGCGGTATTGACGCGCACATCGCCGTCGATCACTCCGGGACGGTAGATCACATTACCGGTCACGGCCATAGGTGCGAGATTGATACCCGCGAGAGTGCCGGCCGGTAGAGCGGAGGCCACGGCACGGCCATCCGTGAGCTGTCCGTCGAGATCGATCTGTCCGGACATAGTGTTGAAGTCGGTAGGATTGTCGATATGCCCTTCGGCCGATAGCGTTAGCACCGAAGGTATGGCGGCATGGATGCGCTCCACGTCGAGCGAGGCGAGAGTACCATTGATATCAGCCTCGAGTTCAAGCCGGCTGTCTGGTGCGAATCCGCGCAGCATCGGCGAAAGCGCCGGCATGGCGCCCGATACGTCAGCCATTCCGATGAAGCCGTTGGCTTTAAGCTCTATTGGGGTCTTGGCCGGAATGGAGTCGAGACCCATAAGTGCATCGAAGTTTAGTCGGGAATTGGTCGTGGCGATGAGGAAATCATGAGCGCCCATAGCCACGGAGTCGATAGTGAAGAGGCCGCTTGCGTCAAGCGTCAGGGGAGTGCCGGAGAGCGAGGCGCTGAGGCGCGTGAGCGGTACCCGTAGATCGGTAGCTCGGTTATAGAACGAGTCTATCTCCACCGTGATACTGTCTACTCGCAGCCTGTTGAGGTCGAGCCCGGGTTGTGGCCGTGCGCCTGCCACACCATATAATACTTCGGGGGAGCTGAGGCGTATGTTGTCGGCTGTGATGGTCCACGGCACCGACTCCTCCTGTGGGGGTAAAGCCGTGCTGTCAGTTGCCGCCGGTGATTTGTAGTCGGCTAAGAATTCCTCCGACGGGGTGAGGTAGGTGGCTTTTACCGGACCTACCGACAGCAGCGCGGCGTGGATGGAATGCGCGCTCATATCGAGATCGAGATAGTCTACGCGAGCCGAGTCGATGTAGGTCTGCAGGGTGTCGATAGTGGGGAGCATCCGCATACGGAAGTCCACGTCGGTGAGCCGCAGTTCCGTAGCCGATATGAGCATGGCTGCGGGTGGAGCGGTGTCGGGCGGAGTGGGGGCGGTGATGGTGTCCTTGATATTGAGATCGATGCGGGCACCGTCGAGTGCTGTGGGGCCTACGTCGATGCGGTCAAACGAGAAGTTGGCCGACGTACCCATCGAAGTGAAGTTGTCGATGCGAGCCACGAGATACATAGCGGAGTCAGCTGTGCCGAGTCGGTAGAGACCGTCTGTGAGGCGCGCTTCATCCACTACGATGCGTCCGCGCAGCAGATTGAGAGCCGATACGTCTACACGCGCCTCCGAGGCTGCTATCAGAGTGTCGGCTTCATCGGATATGCAGAGGCCGTCGAGTTCCACCTTGAGCGGAAATCGCATACGGAAGCGGTCAAGGCTCACTTCCCAGCCGGTAGCTTGACTTACCTTGTCGACTGCTATGCTTGCGATGAAGTCCTGCACAAACGGCAGATAGAGAAGCACCGGTATGATCACTATGATAATCAGCAGCGTGAGCAGCACCCGCTTGATGATTCGCCATACCTTATGCTTCGACTTTTCGCCCATAGCTTAATACCAGTTTACGCCGTTGGAGTAGGATGATCGCTTGTCGTACTTGAGGTCAGACAGCATCGAGGAATTTACCGAGATGTGGAAGTTGTACGACTTGTATGGACCCACCGGCACGAAACTTGCCGTCATCGTGAAGCAGTGTAGGTCGCGCGAGATATTGCAGTTCATGTAGGCCAGCTTGTGGGTATCGAAGTTGTAGCTGGCCGTGAAGCTGAAATTCCAGTTCTTGGTAGGTCGGATATTGCCTGAGAGCGACAGGTTCTGAGTAAACTTGCCGTCATATTCCATCTTTTGCTTGTTGAAGGCGCCGTAGCCATACTGCACGGAGTAGTTGAGCGTCAGGCTCCACGGCACTTCCCACTTCATATATCCGTCGGCATCAAACATCATGTCGCCATCGGCCGATCCTTGGCTTTCAGGCGCCTGAGCGCGGTCGTTGTGGCTTTGAGGTCGTGGCGGAGAATCTCCCCCCTGGTCATCGTCGGTCTTTTGCTCCTTCTTCTTGCGACGGAAAGTATCGTTGTTGAACGTGTAGCTGAACGATGTACCGGTCGACGACAGTCTACCCCAGCCTTTACCCGCTTTCCAGCGGGGGATGTTGACACGCACCGGATTGCCGGCGGCGTTGAGTTGATACGTGTACACGTCCCATACGGCCGACAGGTTGAGGTTGAAATTCTTTACCAGTCGGAGCATGATCGATGTATTGAGGTTGCTCCAGTTGAGTGAGTCTGCGGCGAAGTTGTAGCTTTGCGAGAGCGAGAGGTTCTCGATCAGGGATATCTTCTTCTCCTGAATCGAGTCATCATCGGTGCGCACCTTCATCTCCAGATTATTGGCCAGCGAGAAGTTGACGATGCCGCTCCGGCCTTGACCCGGCACACCGAACAGGGCGTTGGGAAACATCGAATATTTCTGTGTCACCATCTCGCCATTGACGCCCGGTTTCAGATACGAGCCGTAGTAGCCGAAAAATGGTGAGGAGAAGTCGGGCGCTCCGGAGAATGATACCGTGGGCGTCATCACGTGGCGTATCATAGCCACCTTCTTGCTCAGGAAGCCGATAGGCTTATAGAAACCGTAGATCTTCGTGTCGAGCGATACGGAGGCATTGAAGTCCCACACATTATAAAAGTTGTAGGTGGTATCGCATAGCTCGCGGGCTGCATCCGGATCCCACTGACGGCGCACCTTCGAAGTATACATACGGTCGGTGAGGCTCACGCTCGGAGTGACGTTGAAATACTTGAAGATGCTGAATGTGGCCGAGATTGGTACGGAGTGACGCATACCGTTGCGCCAGTCCTTGATCAGGCTTTTCTTGAAAAACTCGTCCTGCTTGGCGGTGAGGGAGTTGTTGAACTGACCCGAATACGACATACGGATCTTCTCATACCAGCGCTCGGCGCCTACCGCATGCTTTCGCTTGAAGGGATAGATCTGCGACATCGTCACCGTGATGTTGGGAAACGATACGGCGAGAGTCGAGTCCTGCGAGCGCTGCGAGATGTTGGCCGTACCCGAGAATGACCATTTCGAGCCGGGCGGACGATAGGTGAAGTTGACAGTCGACGACTTGGTATTCTCGGTAAATGAGTTGGAGTAGTAGCTGCTGAGATCGTTGCGCGAGTAGCCCGATGTGGTGAAGTTGACCGAAGCCGAGAAGTTGAATATCGGGTTCGCCTTCTGATCCTGAGTGTGATTCCAGAGCACCTGGAAGTTAGTCTGCTTCGAGTAGTCGGGCAGACCCTTGTCGCCAAGTATCGTCTTGAGGAAGCTGATATTGAAGTTGCCGGAGAATTTGTAGCGCTTGGCATATACCGATCGTGCCTGCAGGCCCCACGAGCCCTTGGTGTAGATCTCGCCGGTAAGCGCCAGGTCGATATTGTCGTTGATGGCGAAGTAGTAGCCGCCGTTGGAGAGGTAGAAACCACGGTTGTAGTCGTCGCCGAACGATGGGAAGATGATACCCGACGAATAGCGTTCGGAGAAGGGGAAGTAGCCGAAGGGGAGTGCCAGCGGCAGAGGCAGACCCTCGAGTACCATGTATGCCGGACCGGTCACGATATCCTTCTTGGGGCGCACCTTCGCTTTGGTGAGGCGGAATCCGAAGTGAGGATGATCGTGGTTGTCGCAGGTGGTGTAGAAGCCGTTCTGAAGATAAAACACATTGTCGCCCACCTTCTTCGACGTGCCTCCGGTGAGGAAGCCTTCGCCCTGCTCGGTGATCACGTCCGTGATATAGCCCTTCTCGGTGCGGAAATTGTAGCGCATCGTTTTCGACTCGTATGAAGTACCTTTGTCTACGAATACAGGCGAGCCCGACAGAGTGCCGAGAGAGTCGATCGCCCCCACGGCGTACACTGTCGAGGAGTCCATGTCGAGCTGTATCTCGGCTGCGGTGAGATCGATATCTCCGTAAGTCACCTTGCCGTCGCCGTAGATGTATGCTCTACTTTGGCCTACCAGCACCATCGAGTCTCTGGCCACGATATCGACCGGATTGTCGAGGTCGGACTTAAGGCGTACTATACGTGGGCCGGTAGTTGGAGCGGCGGGTGTGGCAGGTACGGAATCGGAGGAGATGCGCTGGCGGCGGCGCTGTTGGGGAGTGAGCGCGGGGCGGTGTGATGAGGCCACGGAATCCCCCGGAATTATCGAGTCGAGGCGCACTTCAAGCGGCGAGTCGGCCTTCAGCGTCGTGTCGGGCAGTGGCGACAACGTCGGTTCGGCGGCTTTGGAGGGCAAAGTTTGAGCCCAGCAAACCGCTGCAAGCAAGATAGATAATATATATAGTTGAGGTCGCCTCAAATGGATAGTCAATGACTGGAATAATATCGTTGCAAAGATAACACAATCCCCCCACAACTGCAACACTTAGACCGATACCCGAGTGCACAATGATAGAATTTTTATGCAGTAAGGAGGGTGGATATAAAAAGAATGACTATTTTTGTATGCCAATAATTGAACCTAAAGAAAGGTATATATATGAACGAACCATTGAATATCGATTGGGCTACACTGCCATTCGGCTATCTGAAAACGGATTACAATGTCCGCAGCTACTTCAAGGATGGCAAATGGAGCGATATCGAGGTCTCCGACTCGGAGAATATCAACATCCACATGGCCGCTACCTCCCTTCACTACGGTCAGGAAATTTTCGAAGGCCTGAAAGCTTTCCGCGGTGTCGACGGCAAGATTCGCATATTCCGTCTCCACGAAAATGCGCAGCGTATGCGTGAGTCGGCTATGGGTCTCTGTATGGAGCCGATACCCGTAGAGCTATTTGAGGAAATGGTGGTGAAGGTGGTGAAGCTCAACGAGCGCTTCATTCCGCCCTATGGCACCGGCGCCAGCCTCTATATCCGTCCGTTTGAGATCGGTACCAGCGCAAGCGTAGGCGTGCGCAAGGCTTCCGAATATCTCTTCATGGTGCTCGTCACTCCCGTAGGACCCTATTTCAAGACCGGTTTCGGGCTCACAAATATCTGCATCTTCCGCGAATACGACCGCGTGGCTCCCAAGGGTACAGGCCGTTGGAAAGTGGGCGGCAACTATGCCGCGGCTCTGGCAGCCGGTGAGCGTGCTCATGCCATGGGTTATTCGGCCGTGCTTTTCCTTGATCCCAAAGAGAAGAAGTATCTCGACGAATGTGGCCCCGCCAACTTCTTTGCTATCAAAGACGGAGTGTATATCACTCCCGAATCCGAATCGATCCTTCCGTCGATCACCAACAAGAGCTTCATGCAGCTCGCCAAGGATATGGGCATCAAGGTAGAGCAGCGTCATATCACGGTAGAAGAGCTTGCTGAAGTCCAGGAAGCGGCAGCCTGCGGTACTGCAGCTGTGGCATCGCCCATCGGCGAGGTCGACGATATCGACACCGGCCACAAATATGTGATCGCCACCGACGGCAAGCCGGGTCCCGTTACCACAGCCCTCTACAAGAAGCTCCGTGCCATCCAGTATGGTGAAGAGCCCGACGTCCACGGCTGGTGTACTATTGTAGAATAATGGATTATCAATCAATAATCGACACATACTATCCCGCAGGCACTGCCCTGCGGGATATTTATATGCGACACTGCAAGTCGGTAGCCGATGAGGCGCTTGCTATAGCTCGGCGCAAATCGCTCCCCCTCAGTCCCGATGATATACGTGCAGCCGCTATGCTTCACGATATTGGCATCACGGCCACCTATGCTCCCGGTATCGGATGTCGTGGAGCCGCACCCTATCTCCTCCATGGAATCATCGGCGCGGATATGCTGCGCGCTATGGGCGTCGACGAGCGTTTTGCCCGCGTCGCAGAGCGTCACACCGGCTCCGGAATCACGGCCGGCGAAATAGAAGCGGCGGCAATGCCGCTGCCGCGGCGCGACCTCTTGCCCGAGACCCTTCTCGAACGCCTTATCTGCTATGCCGATAAGTTCTACTCCAAAAGCGGACGTATGGAGCGAAAGGATCCTGCAAAAGTAGAGGCGCAGATGGCGCGTTTCGGAGAGGGGAGTATGCAAAGATTCCGCGCGCTGTCAGCGGAATTCGGCTGATACGTCAAACGACGGACAGGCCTTCGCTGCAAATTCGCGATGGCCGTGAATCGATGCCGTAGGATAGCGCCGACGCAGCGACTCTACAAGCTTTCTGAGCGATAGCTTTTGCGCTTCTGTGCGAGTGTCGGCCGGGCGCATGGCTGCATCGCAGCCGCCTATGTAGCAGATGCCTATTGAGCGCGCATTCTGGCCGGTGCAATGCGCGCCGATCTCACTTTCGGCGCGTCCGGGATGGATAGAGCCGTCGGGATAAATTACGTAATGATAACCGATACAGCGGAATCCGCGGGCACGGTGCCAGCGGTCGATATCAGCTACTGTGACGGCGCGCCCCGCAGGTGTGGCGGAGCAGTGGATGATGATTTTTTCAATAGTTCGCATAAAATAAAGGTTGAATTAAGTGATGAATTTGGAAACAGCACTGCAAAGTTACGGCCCCCTTTGGTGCAGCCGACACATATTTTTCAAAAAAAATTCAGGGAGCAGTTTGAAAATGGGTCAGTCGAAAAAATTCCATCTCACATCCCCCACATCACCAGTCACATACCATCCAAAACGCACCCGAAATTTACCGCCGCCCCTTCCCCGCACAGTAAAAATA
>JAIDTT010000090.1 GCA_029060545.1 Paramuribaculum sp.
TCTTGGGTCTTTTAAAAATATTTGTCAGCGAGCAGACGGGGATGGCTGCGGGGCAGCCACCGCGCGCGGCGAAGGGATCCACGGCGGGGGGAGGGGGCACAGCGGCGCCACCGGTGGGAGGCACGGGAGCCTGGGCTCCTTCCTTGTCGACCTTCCAGCCACGGATGCTGGTGTACCAACGGCCATTATATTCGCGGCTTTCTATATCGAAGCTCAGATTCACTACTTCGCCTACATTGAGGGGATACTGGTCGGCGCGGTCGCCGAAGAGGTCAAAGTGAACCTTCTTGGGATATGTCTCCATAGTCTCAAGCACGTATTCGCGCTTCTTCCAGTTATTGCCGCTTTTCGACACTCCGGTCTGCTCGGGCAGAGCGAGAATGATTTTACCTTTTACTTCCATTGCAAATGTTTTGTATGTATTGAGGGTCAAATTTATGAAATCCCTGCGGGTCTCACAAACTTTCGCCGATAAAGTTTCCTACAATCTCAGTCCATCTTGATCTCGGCCTCGGCCATTTCGTCGTATGCTTCCCAGCCCGGATCGTTCTCTGCCGATATCTCGAGCGGAAGCACGGGCAGCGATGCGAGGGCTTCATTGAGCTTGCGGCCGAAGATGTGGGTGCTGAGTGTATAGAATATCCAGTCACGCCGGCTGTCGCCGGTAAATACACCGGTGAGCACAGCCACAGGATCTTTTTTGAAAGCTGCTTCAAGTGCTTCCTGAGCTTCCTCCATCAGTAGTGCCGTCGGCTCGTCAGGAAATCCTTCGGCGTCGGGTGGATAAGGCCAGCTCACTTCCACCCGGATATTGAAGCGCGGATTGGAGCGGAATTTCTCCACATCGCGCCGACCGCTCACCATGATGCGTCGGCCGCTTTCACTCTCGGCCGGAGCCGTCCACCATATTCCTTCTGCCATAGCCTATTCGTTCTTATCAGATTTGCCGGCAGCTACCTCTTCGGGCAGCGGTGGGGGAGTAGTGGGAGATGAGGGCTCGGTATCAGACTGAGGTTCGTCGGTGCTGACCGGTATAGCTGTGACGTCGGTCACATCGGCGTGGGAAAGAATCTCGTCGGTGCGCGATGCCCACTGGCGTTTGCCGAATATCTTCTCCACATCTTCGGTGAAGATCACCTCGCGGTCTATAAGTATCTGTGCAAGGTCGCCGTGGCCTTCTGCATATTTGCGGAGTATTTCTTTGGCACGCTCATACTGCTCGTTGATGATGCGCGACACCTCTTCGTCGATCAGGCGGGCACGGTCGTCGCTGTAGGGCTTCGAGAATCCGTAGTCCTGACCTGTCGAGTCATAGTAGCTGAGGTTGGGCAGACGGTCACTCATACCATAATATATTACCATGGCGTATGCCTGCTTGGTCACTCGCTCCAGGTCGTTGGCGGCGCCGGTGGATATGCGCCCGAGGAAGAGTTCTTCGGCTGCACGTCCGCCGAGGGTGGCACACATCTCATCTAGCAGTGCTTGTGCCGGTGTGATCTGGCGCTCTTCGGGCAGATACCATGCTGCGCCGAGAGCTTTGCCGCGGGGCACGATGGTGACCTTTATCAAGGGATTGGCGTAGCGGAGATGCCACGACACGGTAGCGTGGCCGGCCTCGTGTACGGCGATGGCGTGTTTCTCCTCTGCCGTAGTGATCTTATTGCGCTTCTCAAGGCCGCCGATGATACGGTCTACGGCGTCGATGAAGTCCTGACGGCCAACAAACTCCTTGTTGTGACGGGCTGCAATGAGTGCTGCTTCGTTGCACACGTTGGCTATGTCGGCGCCGGAGAAACCCGGGGTCTGACGCGCTAACAGATCCACGTCGACGGTATCGTCGGTCTTGATCTTGCGCAGATGCACATTGAATATGGCTACGCGGTCGTTGAGATCGGGGAGATCCACATATATCTGACGGTCGAAGCGTCCGGCACGCATAAGCGCCTTGTCGAGGATGTCGGCGCGGTTGGTGGCGGCAAGTACTATCACACCGGAGTTGGTGCCGAAACCGTCCATCTCGGTAAGAAGCTGGTTGAGGGTGTTCTCGCGCTCGTCGTTGGAGCCCATATTGGGGTTGCGTCCACGGGCGCGACCCACGGCGTCGATTTCGTCGATGAATACGATACAGGGGGCTTTCTCCTTAGCCTGACGGAAGAGATCGCGCACTCGCGAAGCTCCTACACCGACAAACATCTCCACAAAATCGCTACCCGACAGGGAGAAGAACGGTACACCTGCCTCGCCGGCCACTGCTTTGGCAAGCAGGGTTTTACCGGTGCCGGGAGGGCCTACAAGGAGGGCTCCCTTAGGTATCTTGCCACCGAGATTGGTGTAGCGCTGGGGATGCTTGAGAAACTCTACGATCTCTTCGATCTCTGTTTTGGCTTCCGACAATCCGGCCACATCCTTGAATGTTACGTTGGTCGAATTATCTTTGTCGAATATCTTGGCTTTGGATTTGCCTACGCTGAACACACCGCCGCCCGAACTATCGCGACCCGACATACGGCGCATCATCCAAATCCAGAACACGATGAGCAGCACGATGGGGCCGAACGACCAGAGGTAGGAGGAGAAGTCACTGCCGTTCTCATATTTCACAGAGCCGGTAAACTTGCCCGAGTTGGTCCATTCCTCCACGTATGTGTCCATCTTGTCGGCCGAAGGCCCCTGCGATTTTATCACCATCCTCATCCCCGGTTGATAGCCGGGTATCTTGGTAGCTGCCGAATCGGATAGCAATGCTTCTACCTCTTTCTTGTTGCTGAATATAGTGATTTCGTCGACCCCGCCATTCATCACGATTTTTTTGAACTGGGTGAAATCTACGTTTTCCACCTGTGAGGCGTTGTCGAAGTAGAGCAGACCGCCAAGTATGGCTAAGATGATGAAATACATCCAGTAGATGCTGAATCCGAATTTGGGCATCCCGGACTTCGGCGACTTCTTGTTGGGCTTGAAATTCTTCATAATGCGATGTGAGGCGTGAGTGATCAGTCAATATCGGGAATCTGAGTGGAGGGAGCGTCGCTCCAGAGCTCTTCGAGATTGTAGCGCTCGCGCTCGGGAGCCATAAACACGTGTATGAGGGTGTGCCCGTAGTCGATCACGATCCACTGTGCGTTTTCGTAGCCGCTATAGTTATAGGGCTTTATGCCGGCTTCCTCCTGAAGATATTCGCGGATACTGTCGGCTACGGAGGCCACGTGGGTGTTGCTCGTGCCCTGACATATAACGAATGTGGATGCAGCCGCACTTTCGATTGCGGATAGATCGATCACGGTGATGCTCTTGCCTTTGCGGCGCTGGATTCCCTCTACCACCATGGGGAGGAAGTCGGTAGCGGCCGATACGGCGTCATGTATGGGTGTTTCTGTCATAAGGTATTCTGTCGTTGAATAAAAGATTACAAATTTAAGAAATAATTTTCAGAGAGCTGAAAACGGAGCCGACAATCATAAAACAAAAAATGTGCCAAAAAGGTCGGCTACTCATAGCGGATTGATTTGGCAGGGTTGATTTTTGCTATGATATGGGAGGGGAGTATGAGTATGAGCGCTGCGATGACCACTGTTGCCACATTGACTGTAACCCATGCGGTAACCGACAGTTTCACCGGCACATAGTTAAGGTAATAGGCGTCGGGATCGAGTGGCAGCAGATGATATTTTTCCTGTATCAGGATGAAGGCGAGAGCCAGAGCGTTGCCTGCCACGAGGCCGGTGAGCACCAGTCGCTGTGCCATGAGTATGAATGTGCGGCGAATCAGACCGTCGGTAGCCCCCATAGCTTTGAGCAGACCGATGGTAGGCACACGCTGAAGGATGATGATGAAGAGCGATGAAATCAGTGTGAATCCGGCCACGCAAGCCATCAGGATTATGATCACCACTACATTGGTGTCGAGCAGGTCGAGCCAGTTGATATAGAGTGAGCACTTGTCGGAGAGGGTCGATACCTGATAATACATCGGATTCGAGGGGTTGTCGACAGATGCTTCAAACAGTGCCGCTGTGATCGCTCCGGCGCAGTCGGGTACCGTCGCCGGATCTATGCCCCGAATCTCCAATATGGTGCCGGTGATGGAGTCGACATGATTGAGCCGCTGCAGCATAGCCAGTGGAGTAAAGGCGATAGCCGCGTCGTAGTCGTGGAAGTGCGAATCGTATATGCCGGTGATGTCGAGCCGGCGTGAGCGTAGCGATTCGCCGTCGATAAAGTGCGCCATTATGCGGTCGCCGGCTTGCAGACCGAGGGCATTTGCGGTCACGGATGAGATTACAATCTGATTGCCGGTAGTGTCCGACGCAGCCGGCACTCTGCCCGCTACCAGGTTCTGCTCTATGAAATCCCACGATTGAGGCTCCGTCGACATACCTTTGAGCATCAGCCCCTGAAAGGCTGAATCGGTCTTGAGCACGGTCGGTTGAGTTACCACAAGGCGCAGATCGTTTTCAGTGTCGCAGTATGGGGCGAGTATCTGCTTGAGCGAGTCGGTGAGGTGCAGTCCGTCGGTCATACCTACGTCTTGCGTGTCAGGTGCCGACAGAGTGATCTGGGCGTGAAATCCGGTGAGCTGCTTCACGATGTTGTATTTGAAGCCGTACACCACCGCCATAGATATGAGCATTATGGCCACAGACAAGGCTACTCCGACTATGGCTGTCACCACTCCGGGAGGAAGTCCGCGTCCGTCGGTGGGACGCATACTTAATTTACGGCACAGATACCAGGCCGCCGATTGTCGGCTCGACCGGCTCATTCCACTCTGCCGGGGTAGGCTTTGAGTGCTTCGGCAAGCACGGTGAGTGCCTGCGCGAGATCGTCGCGATTGAGCACGTATGCCATTCTCACCTCGTTGCGACCCATGCCGGGTGTGGTGTAGAAGCCCGACGCAGGTGCCATAAAGATGGTGGCTCCCTGGTAGTTGAATTCCTCAAGACACCAGCGGCAGAACTTGTCGGCATCATCCACCGGAAGGCTTACCACAGTGTAGAAGGCGCCCATCGGTATGGGGGTGTAGCATCCCGGTATCTTGTTGATGCCGTCGATGAGAAACTTGCGACGCTCCACATACTCGTTGTAGGTCATAAGCATATAGTCCTCGCTCGCGCCTATCGAGGCCTCGGCTACGATCTGGCCGAGCAGAGGAGGGCTGAGACGCGCCTGACAGAATTTCATTACGTTTTCCTTCAGTTGCTTATGCTTGGTGATCAGCGCTCCCACGCGGATTCCGCACTCGCTGTAACGCTTCGATACGGAGTCGATGAGTACTACCTGATCCTCGATTCCGGGCAGATGGAATGCCGAGATGTAAGGTGCGCCAGTGTAGCAGTATTCGCGATATACCTCATCGGAGAAGAGGAAGAGGTCATACTTCTTCACCAGATCGCGTATGAGATTCATCTCCTTCTGAGTGTAGAGATAGCCGGTGGGATTGTTGGGGTTGCAGATAAGGATACCTTTGGTGCGGGGTGTGATCAGTTCCTCGAATTTTTGTATCGGCGGGAGTGCGAATCCCTCTTCGATCGACGAGGGGACTGTGACGATCTTGGCCCCGGCCGAGATGGCGAAAGCCATATAGTTGGCGTATGCAGGCTCCGGCACGATTATCTCATCGCCCGGATCGAGGCAGGCCATAAATGCGAAGAGCACGGCTTCGGAGCCGCCCGTGGTCACGATGATGTCATCTACATCCACATTGATCTTGAACCGACGGTAATAGTCGACCAATCGTTTGCGGAGCGAGAGCAGACCTTCCGACGGACTATATTCAAGTATCTTGCGGTCGAGCTTGCGCACCGCTTCCAGTCCCTCCTCGGGAGTGGGAAGATCGGGCTGGCCGATGTTGAGGCGTATAACTTTGATTCCCTGCTCTTCGGCTTTGCGGGCCAGTGGCACGAGTTTTCGTATCGGGGATGCGGGCATCGACTGGCCGCGCTGAGATATCTTTGGCATATACTCCTGATATGAGTGATTTAAATCTTGATTGTAAATACCGATCGCGCCGGGGCGCAGTATCGATTCTACAAAGGTATGAAAAAGAAGCGTCACATATCAATTTATTGGCTGCATTTTTTTCAACTCCGGTCTAATATTGCTGAAAAGTGATTAACTTTGCACTGCTGCTATGGATTTTTTACTGTACATACGCGATATGATTCAGCTCATTCTGTCGCCTCGCAAGGGGTGGGAGGATGTGTCGGCCGATGGTTTTCCGCCGGCGGTGCTCTTCCGCTCGGGGCTGATGCCGCTGATCTTCATAGCGGCAGCGGCGCAGATGCTCCAGTGGGCTTATCATCCCGATGTGGCCTGGTGGATATGGACGGAGCGTTCGCTGGTCGTATTGCTCAAACTCGTAGCCGCCTATTACATAGCGTCATTTGCTTTCTCGCTCTATCTGCCGACGTGTGTCGACGGCACTTACAGCGAGACCAAGTGCCTTACGTTTATCACCTATGGTGTAGGCATAATAGCTCTGATAGAATTTATCACCAACTGTATGCCGATGACCTTCCCAGTGCTGTATATGCTTCCCATCTACACCCTCTACGTGCTATGGCGCGGATTACGCTATATGAGCGTGAGTTTCACCGGTGTAGGCACATTTATCCTCCTCATTTTGTTTGCTCTCATCCTGCCTTCCTATCTCATACAGGCTCTGTTCAATCTCATTTTGCCCGCTGTCTGACCTATGGCTTCACCCGCTACACATCATACCGAAGTTAACATCAAGAATCGTCGCGCTACGTTCGACTATGCCATCTCGGAGACATTTACCGCCGGTATCGTGCTTACAGGCACGGAGATCAAGGCGCTCCGCACAGGCAAAGCCGGTCTCGTCGACACCTTCTGCTACGTCACCGCCAAGCCCAATCTCGGAGTGTGGGTGAAGAATATGTATATCTCGGAATACTTCTACGGCACGTACAACAATCATGAGTCGCGCCGCGACCGCAAATTGCTGCTCAACAAGCGCGAGATAGCCCGACTGCAGAAAGCTGCACAGGAACCCGGTGTCACCATCATACCGATGCGTGTGTTTATCAACGACCGTGGTCTGGCCAAGATGGTCATAGGTATCGGACGCGGTAAGAAAGAGTACGACAAGCGTCAGACCATAAAGGAGCGCGACGACAAACGCTCTATGGCGCGTCTGTTTCAGAAGTGATCACCGGGCGCAGCACGGCAAACAGTTTCATCCCACCTGCATCCTTGCATCCCACTATGCGCGTATTGCCTCCGCGGGCGATACCCAGTGCCTTGCGCAGCTCGTCGGCCGACAGCGGATAGTCGCGCACAGCCACATCAGCTCCTTCGGCCGCATACTGCTCCTTCAAGCTGCGCATTGCCCGCTTGTCAGCTTTGAGGATACGCTCTATTGAGTATCTCATTCCCGGGAAATCCTTCTCCGGATCCGCGTCGGCGGTGATATACACATGGGCATGCCGGCTTAGCTGTGGCACACCGGTCATACGGCTCAGTTCGTTGAACCGCCCCGTTTTCATAATCGGAGCGTAAGGCTCAAGCCATGTCATACCCTCCTTTGGAGCCGTGAAGTCGGCCGGGTTGCGGCGTGGAATCCAATCAAATGTCACTTCCGAGATGATTTTTCCGTCAGGATCAAGGCTGACGGCTTTGACCGCGCGGCGCGACTCGTCGATCTCGCGCGCCAGTTCCAGTAAAAGTTCAGAAGTGGAGCGCCGGTGGCCTACGGCAGTGATCGACTGCAGGCAGGGGAGCGAAGCTTGTAGGGCGGAAATGTCGAGCATAGGTGATACTTTCACCAGCACACGCCGCGCCACGCGCAACATTTCAGGCCATAGCGTCGACACGTCGGGCGAGCATTCGGCAATCGACCGCAGACGTCGGCCTTGGGTGGCATCGCGTCGTGCCGGATCGATGAATATAGTATCGTAGCAGTCAGCGGCTATATCGCGGAGCCGTTCCGACGAATCGCCTTCAAGCACCCTGATTCCGTCGATGCCCAATATTCCGGCATTATGGGCGAGCGCTTTGCATGCGGTCGGATTGATTTCGCAGATGTCGATGGTGCGTCCCTCCGTCGCAATATGGAAAGCATCGATGCCAAGGCCGCCGGTCATATCGAGTATCCTGCATTCCGACGCCGACAGAAGTGTAGCGTGGTATTGCGCCACAGCATCGGACGTACATTGCTGCGCCAGAAGCGCCGACGGGAAGATCAGCCTCGGAGCACGTGCGAGTGTATGGCGTAGTTTGGCCGCGGCGCTTTGCCGCCCCTCTATCTGGTCGATGGCCAACGGTGGTATGTCAGCAGGCCTGTGTAGCCGCAGATTCACCGGATCCGCGGTCAGATTCTGCTCTATCCATTGCCATTGATTAGTGTCGAGATGCATATATTCAAAAAAAATTTTTCGCAAAGATAGCAAGATTGGCATAACTTTTGTTTAAGAAAATGTGTATATTTACTGAATCATGAACTCATCCATATCATCTCTTCATACCCGAATCGAGGACGCAGTGGCCCGCAGACGCTACTCGCTTGCCTTCGAACTGCTGCAGTCACTCGCTGCTACCGTAAAACTTCCGTGGGAAACACTCGACGCAATCGAGACGCTTCGAGGCAACTACACCATGATGCGGCGTTTTGCCGTAGACGGTGCTGAGGACCCTCACCGCGAGGAGTTTGCCGCCCGTATCGGTGCCGATATCCTGCGGTTGGCCGATACCGCTGTACGTGCTTCGCTTCAGCCGCAGGCTCCCGGCCTCTATTACTCTACGCTGCGGGTCGAAGCTATGCAGCCCGATGCCGGGTTGAGCATATTGCTTGAGCGCTACCGCGGGCTCTACGCCAAACTGAGTCTGGCGCAGATGGGCAATCAGAAGCGCGAACAGCTCAAGGAATTGCGCTGTCAGCTCGACAGCCTTGCCGATCGCATCTTCGGTGTCGTATGGATCACCTATCCCCTTACGGCCCCCGATAGCGAGCTTTTGCTCAAAGCTTTTGCCGACGATGCTCTGCCCGCCGCCCTCAAAGAGATGATACTGTCGGCTCTCATGCTCGGCAATATGGAGTATTTCGATGAGCTGCGTATATCCACGCTCGCCCGCGTTTATCTCACCGCCACAGGTGCCGTGGAGATGCGGGCGTTGGCCAGCCTGATGATTGCATTGTGGACATCGCGTTCGCGTCTGGCCTCCTCATCTTCGATCCACAGCGTACTGGCATCCGTGGCCGAAACCAAGTCTACTTGGGCCGACGATCTCAAGTCGGCCTGTCTGGCGCTCGCCCGCACTCGCGACACGCAGAGAGTCACAGCCACCATGCGCGATGAGATTATACCCGAGATGATGAAGCTCCGCCCCGATCTGATGAAGGATGCCGACAAGCAGATGCCCGATCTGAGCGATATGTCGCCGGAAGAGGCGATGGAGATGAATCCCGAATGGGAGGAGATTCTGGAGAAGTCGGGCTTGGAGTCAAAATTGCGCGCTTTGAGCGATATGCAGGCCGAGGGTGCCGATGTGATGATGGGTACCTTCTCCAATCTCAAGAGTTTCCCCTTCTTCCGCGATCCGGCGGCATGGTTTACCCCCTTCGATGCCTCCCACTCGGCCGTGACAGATGCCGTGGGCGATGCGCTTTCCACCCTCGCCGCCTTAGTTGAGAATATGCCGGGTATATGTGATAGCGACAAATACTCTCTTGTGCTCTCGCTTGAGCGACTTCCCGCTGATCAGGGGCGTGCGTTCGCCACTCAACTCAAGGCTCACGAAGCACAGATGGCCGAACTCCTGTCGGTCGAGCTGCATCCCGATGCCGTCAGCCGTACGCGTTTGCTCGATAGCAACATACACGACGCATACCGCTTCTTCAACCTCTATCGCCGGAAAGGAGAGTTCCGCAATCCGTTCGCAGGCTCAGGTATCACCCTCGCCGCCGTGCCGGCGCTGCTGCCCTACGTCAAGGCTGCCGACGCCATAGAGCCGATGGGCGAATTTTATTTCCGCAAAGGTTATTACGCTGAAGCCCTTCCGCTATTCGGTATTATGGAAAATGACACCGTACCCGGCGCAATGCCGCGTAGCGACCTCTTTCAGAAGATGGGTATGTGCTATCAGTCGTTGGGTCAATTCGAGAAAGCGCTTGAGTATTACCGCAAGAGCGAGATCATAGCGCCCGACAGTCTCTGGACTCTCCGTCGTATAGCCCTGTGTAGCCGCAAGCTCGGGCTGCATCAGCAGGCGCTCGACTACTACAGTCGTCTGGCCGATAAGGAACCCCGGTCGGTGGCCATAGCCCTATCGATGGGACATTGTCTACTCGCGCTCGGCAAGCCGCGCGAAGCGCAGAGCTACTACTATAAGGCACAGTTTTTGAGCGATAGCTCCGACGCCAAGTATATCCGCCCGCTTGCATGGTGCGCATTCCTCACCGGCGACTTCGACAAAGCCGAGGAATTGTATACCCGTCTGCTTGCCGAGGCTGAGACGGCCGACTGGCTCAATGCCGGCCACGTGGCCATGGCGCGACGTCAGTATTCGCAGGCTGTCGACCGTTACCGCCGCGCCGCTTCCGGTGGCCAATTGGCCGAACTGATCGAGGCCGACCGCGAAGTGCTGCTCCGCTCCGGCATCGATGCCCTGATGCTTGACCTGATAGTGGACGCCGCTCTATCCTGATTAGCGGATGAAGAGGAGCTCGCGGTATTTGGGGAGCGGCCACATGCGGTCATCGACCATACCTTCGAGTTTATCTATGTGGTAGCGGATCACCTCCATCGGCGGTACCACCGTGTCGTGGTATGCGATGGCTTTTTCACGTTCGTCGTCGATACGGTTGGCCTTCTTGCGGGCCTCTACCATCTCTTCCACCTGCTCGTTGATTTTGGCCATGTGTGCCGAGATACATTCTATCGTCTCAAGATCGGGAGCCGTGAGTTCTTCACCCTTCTTGCCCGGGAACAGTGAGCGCAGCTTCAGAGCGTTGTCGGTGAGCACATCGCGATAGCGCACAGCCACGGGTATCACGTGGTTAAGAGCCATATCGCCGAGCACTCGGGCTTCGATCTGCACCTTCTTTGTATACACCTCCCACTTCACTTCATTGCGGGCGCGCAGTTCCACTTCGCTCAACACTCCGGTGCGGCCGAACATCTCGACCGACGACGGACGCAGATAGGCGTCAAACATCCGAGGCGCGGAGATCTCGCAGTCGAGGCCGCGGCGAGCCGCTTCCTCTTTCCATTCGTCGCTGTAGCCGTTGCCGTCGAAGTGGATTGCCTTGCTTTGCTTTATGAGTGTGCGGATTTCCGATAGCAGGGCGTGTTCGAGTTCCTCGCCTTTAGCGAGGCGAGCGTCTACTTTGGACTTGAAGTCGGTCAGCTGATCGGCTACAGCTGCGTTGAGGGCTATCATCGCCGACGCACAGTTGGCCGACGAGCCTACGGCGCGGAATTCAAAGCGGTTGCCCGTGAAGGCGAAAGGAGATGTGCGGTTACGGTCGGTATTGTCTACGAGAATTTCGGGAATCTGGTCTACGTTGAGACGCATGCCCTTCTTGCCCGATAGATTGAGTATCGCATCCGCTTCATTCTCTTCGAGATGCTCTATGATGCCGCGGAGATACGAGCCGAGGAATATGGAGATAATAGCCGGAGGAGCTTCGTTTGCGCCGAGACGATGGGAGTTGGTGGCCGATGCTATGGACGCTTTGAGCAGTCCGTTGTGGCGGTGTACGGCAGCCATCACATTGACGATGAATGTGATAAACTGCAGATTATCTTTTGCCGTCTTGCCCGGGGCGAAGAGCAATACACCCTTGTCGGTGCCGAGGCTCCAGTTGTTGTGCTTACCCGATCCATTGACTCCGGCAAACGGTTTTTCGTGAAGCAGCACCCGGAAGTTGTGGCGACGTGCCACCTCATGCATCAGCGACATCAGCAGCAGATTATGGTCATTGGCCAGATTCGTTTCTTCAAAGATAGGTGCGAGCTCAAACTGATTGGGTGCCACCTCGTTGTGGCGCGTCTTGGCCGGTATGCCGAGCTTGTGGCATTCAGTCTCCAGATCGAGCATAAAAGCCTCCACTCGCGAGGGAATGGCGCCGAAGTAGTGATCTTCGAGCTGCTGGTTTTTTGCACTTTCATGACCCATCAGGGTGCGCCCGGTCATCACTAAGTCAGGGCGTGCGCTGTAGAGCGCTTCATCTACCAGAAAATACTCTTGCTCCCACCCGAGGTATGAATACACCCGGTTCACTTCCGGATCGAAGTAGCGGGCTACCTCGGTAGCCGCTTTGTCCACGCTGTTGAGCGCACGCAGCAGGGGAGTCTTGTAGTCAAGCGATTCGCCTGTGTAGCTGATGAATATCGTGGGAATACAGAGCGTCTTGTCAAGGATGAACGCCGGCGATGATATATCCCAGGCAGAGTATCCGCGGGCTTCGAAGGTATTGCGGATACCGCCGTTGGGGAAACTCGACGCGTCGGGCTCCTGTTGCACCAGCAGCTTGCCCGAGAATTCCTCGGTGATGCTGCCCCCCGTCGGGCCGTGCTCTATGAATGAGTCGTGCTTCTCGGCGGTACCGTCCGTCAGAGGGTGGAACCAGTGGGTGTAGTGGCGGGCGCCGTTGTCGATCGCCCATCGCTTCATGCCGTCGGCTATGCTGTCGGCTATCTCTCGCGATAGCGGCTTCTTGTTGTCGATAGCGTCGATGAGCGCATTGTAGGTTGGCTCTGGCAGATATTGCTGCATCTTCTCGCGGTTGAACACATAGCGTCCGTAGTACTGATCCGGACGTTCTTTCGGGAGGTCGATGGCTACTGCTCTATGCTCGGAAGCCTTGTCGATAGCGTTGAAGCGGAGTGATGACATGATGGTTGCTGGATTTTATATTTTCTTGTTGTTGTGAGCTGATAGATTTCTTTAGATGAGATGTTTGAGGCGCTCTACGGCTTTGGCCGTTAGCTCATGGGTGGAGAAGGCGGTGAGTCTTACGAAGCCTTCGCCCGACGGTCCGAAGCCGCTGCCTGGAGTGGTGACGATATGGCACCGGTCGAGAAGCAGGCGGAAAAATTCTTCCGACGACAGTCCCGCCGGAGCTTTACACCACACGTATGGTGAATCCACACCGCCGTAAGTGGTCAGTCCGGCACCGGTGAGTCCCTCGCGCAGCATCGTGGCGTTGCTCTTGTAGTAGTCGATGGTGGCCTGTATTTGCTCCCGGCCTTCAGGAGTGTAGAGCTGTGCGGCGCCGCATTGGATCACGTAGGATGCACCGTTGAATTTCGTGGTCTGGCGGCGCAGCCACAGGTCGCGTAGCGCCACCTGACCGCCGTGCCCGTCGGAGCCGCGTAGCTCGCGCGGTACTACGGTGTAGCCCAGACGCAGACCCGTGAAGCCTGCCGTCTTGGAAAAGCTGCGGAATTCCACCGCACACTCTCTCGCTCCATCGATCTCGTAGATCGAGCGGGGTACGTCGGGCGAACTCACGAATGCCTCGTAGGCGGCATCGAATAGTATCAGCACTCCGTTGGTTCGGGCGTAGTCTACGAAATATTTCAGTTGGTCGTGCGTGAGCACCGTGCCGGTCGGATTGTTGGGGTAGCAGAGATACATCACCCCGGGAGCCTTAGCCGGCAGGTCGGGCACGAATCCGTTGGCCTCGGTGCAGGGCATATAGTCGATGCCGCTCCAGCGTCCGTCGGGCTGCAGTTTGCCGCCGCGTCCCCCCATCACGTTGGAGTCGACATATACGGGGTATACGGGATCTGTCACCGCCACGCGGATATGGCTGTCAAGTATGTCGGGAAAATTACCGATGTCCGATTTGGCACCATCCGACACGAATATCTCGTCGTCGGCCATCGCTATGCCACGGCTGTGGAAATCGCCTTCAGCTATGGCGGAGCGCAGGAATTCGTGACCCTGCTCCGGACCGTAGCCCACAAATGTGTCGGCCGATCCCATAGCTCTGATACCCTCGGCCATACCCTCGAGAGCGGCCGGTGCTATCGGGCGGGTCACATCCCCGATACCCATGCGGATTATCTCGGCCTCGGGATGCTGCGCTCGGAAGTCGGCCACTGTCTTGGCAATTCTGGAGAAGAGATAGGATTGCGGTAGTTGGGAAAAGTAGTGGTTGACTTCGTACATAAGCATCAGGGATTTATAAAGTCTTACAATTTTTAATTCGATAAGTACCGCTATACACCTCTTCGGCCGGCCCCTCCATCAGTATATGGCCATCGGGTCGTCGGTCGATCAGTAGCGTTCCGCCGCGTAGTTCTACGTTCACCGGGAAGTCGCAGCGCCCTGTGGCCACGGCGGCCGAGGCGGCGGCGCATGCTCCCGTGCCGCAGGCCCATGTTTCGCCGCTGCCGCGTTCCCATACGCGCATCAGCAGGCGATGGCGGTCGAGCGGTCGGCAGAATTCGATATTGGCGCGGTCGGGCCATATAGGGTGACATTCAAGTATCGGACCGAGGCCGAGCACTTCTCTGTCGGTCGGGTCGTGATCCACGAACACTACGCCGTGAGGATTGCCCATCGACACGGCGGTTAGGCGAATACTTTTTTCAGGTGCGTCAATCTCTACCATACTGTCGATCATCGTATCGGAAGTGTGCGATACCGGTATGTCGGAGCAGCGGAAAGTAGCCGGTCCCATATCCACACTTACCGTGCTGACTTCATCCGTAGCCGGATCCACCGTGAGTGTGAGGTACTTGATTCCGCTGAGTGTTTCCAGCGATATAGCGGTGGAGTGGATGAGGCCGTGTTCGTAGGCATACTTGCCGATGCAGCGTGTGGCGTTGCCGCACATACGTGCTTCCGAGCCGTCGGCATTGAAGATGCGCATCTTAAGGTCGGCTACATCGGAGGGGCATATCAAAACAATGCCGTCGGCTCCTACTGAGAAGTGGCGACGGCTCATTTCTATTGCGAGTTGAGGCAGGGTGGCGGGAGTCGACGAGGTGCAGTCAATGTAGATGTAATCATTGCCGGCACCATGCATTTTGGTGAATTTTACCTCTTTCATCCTCCTACGTCAGTCTATGTGGTGTTAACTTGTTGTGCAAAATTACATAATCGTTGGCTAAAGTCGGCACGATTGTTGATAAAAAATCCAAAAAATAATCGAGCGGCTTGCTCCGATCGGGAGCAAGCCGCTACGCGTAGCTTTAATATTGTTCTACTCTCTCTTTATAGTATGGAGGGAGAGGATGGAGTTCGGGGGGAGGAATTATTTGAGAGCTTCCTTGATGGCTTCGTTGGGAACCATCTGCTCGCTGAAGGTATAGGCACCGGTCTTAGGCGACTTTACCATTTTGATCACTTTGCTATAGGTACGGCCTTCGCCTTTTTGCAGTGATGCTACCGTTTTTTTTGCCATATCGCGTGATTATTATTTGATTTCTTTATGTACGGTTACTTTCTTGAGGATCGGGTTGTATTTCTTCAACTCCAGACGCTCGGTGGTGTTCTTGCGGTTCTTGGTGGTGATGTAGCGGGAAGTGCCGGGCATACCGCTTGCCTTATGTTCGGTGCACTCGAGAATTACCTGTACTCGGTTGCCTTTAGCTTTCTTTGCCATAATTGCTTAGAATTCTAAGTATTTGATTTCTGTTAAATAACCCTTTTTTACGGCTTCCTTGATAGCGGCGTCGAGGCCGTTTTTGTTGATGGTGCGCAGGCCGTTTGCGGAGATGGTGAGCAGGATCCAAGCTTGCTCTTCTACCCAGAAGAACTTCTTGGTGAAGAGGTTCACGTTGAATTTACGCTTTGTGCGGCGCTTGGAGTGGCTTACATTGTTGCCTCCCATTGCCTTCTTGCCGGTAATCTGACAAATCTTTGACATGGCTGTTTGATCTGTTTAGCTCTGTTATCGTTAATTTTCTTTGTTTTAACTCTGTTGTCGCGTGGCCGCCATCTCAGTCTCATATCACCGCTAAGCGCATCAATAATAGCAGCTTTACAGGATGAGCCACGAAACAGAGTGCAAAGTAACAAATTTTTCACGTAATAGCCAAACACTTCTTCAATTAAAATTTGCATTTGTTGAGAATTTGCCGCCACTCCCTATATATAATTAATGTGTATGTTTGCTCTGGTGTTGCGCAAGATGCAAAATCCAACTTTAAGATATTTTAACTGTGTGGCAAAATGTGCTACAGGTGTGTGGTCTTGGTTGAATCTGTGAAAATAACAGCACGTAATTCCGGCTAAATGCAATGAATGTTGCCGGATATGGCTATTAATGCCACTTTCGGCGTTGTCGGGCATCGTTGGCGAGGGCTTGACAAGTGATGAAAAATGACTAAATTTGTAGAAAAGGAATTCAGACCAACAGCAGCAAGATTCCTCTTTTTCATAAGTGCTAATTAGACATTAGATAAAATTCCACTGACGTTAAGTACTATGTGTAAATGGCGAAGGATGCTCGTGAGAGCATCCTTCTGTTGTTTTTAGCGCCATCCGACCCCGGCAAAATTTTTTTGAATTATTTTTAAAAATATGTGTTTCCCCACCCCAAACCACCCTTAACTTTGCACCACCAAAGCAAAGGAATCACTGCGTTAGCCGGGATGGGAGGCCTGTAGGGAAGATTTTCAAATCTTCCGCCTGTAGCACCCGCCTCCGTCCACCCTCAAAATCCTAAAAATCAATCGTGCATTGTGCATCGTGCATTGTGCATCGTGCATCGTGCATCCAATAATACTATGCCTCATTCTTTTTATTTTAGACAATTCCTCGGCGAGCCCCTGCCACCCGAACTCCGACGCCTCTTCTCCAACCTCGAGCT
>JAIDTT010000091.1 GCA_029060545.1 Paramuribaculum sp.
CCGCTGCCCCTCGACTTGCATGTGTTAAGCCTGTCGCTAGCGTTCATCCTGAGCCAGGATCAAACTCTTCGTTGTTGCTTATCTTTATTTTCTTTTCTTCAAAAATTAAATAAAGACAAAAAGTATTGTTTTTTTGTCTTAGAGTCGTCGGCGCGACTGCGCCGCTCCTGACCGCCATCATGAACAGATATGACTTATTTGGTTAAAGAAATCGACTAAGGTTCATTTCTTAAAATGACTCTTGTACTGTATTTCCTTGTCTATTGTAATTCTTTCAATGTTCTCTCTTTTTCGCCCTCAGGAAATCTCATTTCCCAAAAGCGAATGCAAAGTTACTGCCTTTTTTCTTTCTGTGCAAATATCCGATATCGATTTTCGCGCATTTTAACGCTCGTAAAAATCCTCTCCACTGCAATTCAGCTAATTAAAAATACCCACCCACAAAATATTTAACATATTTTCACACAAATCTATACAATTTGTTCCACTTAAGCGAAGCACCGAGACAAAAAATTGAGGACAGGCGGAGCCACGCGCTACGCGCTGAAGGCCCCGATCCGGGCTGACGCAGTGAAGCGCAGGATCAGATGGAGCGACGGAAGGTGGAGCGGCGGCGGTGGAGGCGATGGTCGTAGTATTGCCACTGGAGGCGTACGGCTTCGTTGTCCTCAAGCTCGATGTTGGACTCGGCTTCCTTATAGCCTTCCTTATTAAATATAGGTATAAGGTCGGCGAAGAGGAGTGCATTGACTCCGCGCGACTGGTATTCCTTCTTCACGGCGATGAGCAGCAGGTCGACTACGTCGTTGGCTCCATGGATGCCCTGGAGCAGATGATACCAGCCGGTGGGGAAGAGGCGTCCGCGCGATTTGCGCAGAGCTTTCGACATCGAGGGCATCGAGATGCCGAGAGCTACGAGCTGATCGTCGGCGTCGACGATCACACTGATGCAGTCGAGGCGTATGATGCCGAGATACTGGTCGATATAGTAGTCGATCTGGCGCTGGGAGAGGGGGCAATAGCCGTAGAGGTGGTCGTAGGCTTCGTTGATGAGATCGAAGAGAGCCTGACCGTAAGCTTCCTTTAGCTTGCGACGCGAGGTGAATTTTACGGAGCGGAGGCCGTACTTGCGGGCTACAATGTCGGCGATGCGCTTAAATTTCTCCGGTATCTCTTTAGGTACAGTGATGCGATACTCTACCCAGGTGGCGTCCTTCACGAATCCGAGGCGCTCATAGTGGGTGATGTAGTAGGGGTGATTGTATATTGTAGCCATAGTACCCATCTCATCGTAGCCGAATGTGAGGGCGCCTTCGTGGTCCATGTCGGAGAATCCCATGGGGCCTACGAGTTCGTTCATACCCTGCTCTCGCGCCCAGCCGATAGCGGCGTCGAATAAAGCGTCGACCACTTCAGCATCATCGATAAAGTCCACGAATCCGAAGCGAGCCTCGCGGCGGCCGGTGCGTTCGTTGACCACGTCGTTGATAAGCACGGCGATACGGCCCACGGGGCGGCCGTCGGCGTTGTAGGCCATGAATGCGGCGGCGCGGCAGTAGTCAAACGCAGGATTCTTGTCGGGCAGCAGTGTGGCTATATCGTCGGAGATGAGCGGTGGCACATAGCAGGGGTTGTCCTTATAGAGGTCGATGGGAAACTGCACGAACTTGCGTAGCGCTGACTTGCGCAGGGGTATATTGACGATTTCGACTGACATTGCGGTGGGGTGATAGCTATGATGAATGGATTATCTTACGTAATATGTGAGCCACGCGAGGATAGCAAACATAAGCAGTAGGAATGCTATGATGGCGATGTAGAGGTAGGGTGCCGAGCGGCGTGCCAGAGCCATACGCAACTGGTGCACACTGGCATAGGGGCGCCCCGACGTGCATCGGTCGGCGATGCGGTGTAGATAGGCGGGGGGCTCGGGAGTGGCTGCGAGCGACTCGGAGAGCACACGGCCGAAGGCCTGAATATCTTCGGCGGCGGCGGCGGGTGAGAGCTGCTGAGCCTGATCGAAGCCTACGTCGATAAGCTTGAGATTGCCGATGTTTTCGGTGAAGATGATGGTCTCGGGGCGGATTGGGAAGTGGACTATATGGTTGGTCTGGATATAGTCGATGGCGTCGACGAGGCGTGTGGTGATCTGGCGGATATGTTCGGGAGTGACGGCCTTGGTGTCGATAAGCGTGCGAAGCGATGTGCCGTATACATCGTCGGTGATAATGCAGAGGCCGAGTCCTGGCACCTCCTCGTAGTCGTTGATCATCACGATATTGGGGTGCGACAGATTGTAGCGCACCTCAAATTCCTTCTCAAACATGGCCTGCATGCGGGGATCGGCCTTATACTTCTCCTTGAGGGTCTTGAGCATGACCCACTTGCCGTGCTTGCGAGCGGTGTAGACGTCGTAGTACTTCTCCTCCCACTGAGGCAGGAGCTCGATCTCGGTCCATTTTTCTTTAGCTTTCTCGGCCATTGTCAATATTCCTGAAATACGAGGTGATCGCCCGTGTCGAGGTCGGTGAGATATAGATACCAGATATTGCCATGACCCGGCAGATAGTCCGACTCAATGCGGTAGATATAGCGAAACTGCGAGCCGTCGAAGTTGTAGAGCGTCACGTAGGAAGCACCACCGGCGGCATAGTAGGTCTCCCACTCGAAGGGAGATGAATACTGATTGGGATACCCGGCGTTGTAGACGATCGCGCCGGTGAGATTGCCGCTGAATACGTAGTCGATTTCCTGCGAGGGGGGCATATTATTGACGCTCTGGAGCGCCCACTGGCCCACGATGTATTCCTCGACGCCATAGTCGTCGTCGCCACAGGCGGAGAAGCTCAGCGCTACAGTGATCAGGGTGAAGAGAAGCAGTAGTTTGCGTTTCATATATAGGTGTTTTGAAGTGCAAATGTAATCAATTATTTTCATTGCTACGGTAATTTGTGTATTTTTGCGCATCTATGAGTATCACCCGGCTAATACGAGGTATGTTCATGCGGTCGCTCAGGCGGGCGGATGAGCACGACGGCGATGTGGAGTCGACACAGCGGCGCGAGCTGTCGTGGCTGCTGCGGCGCGCACGCCGTACGGAGTGGGGCAAGGCCCACAGCTATGATCTCATCAGAAGCTACGCCGACTATCGCGAGGCCGTGGAGCCGGCCGACTATACCGCTCTACGCCCGCTGGTGATGCGTATGATCGGGGGCGAGCGCGATCTGCTATGGCCCGGACAGGTGAGGCGCTACGCGCAGTCATCGGGCACGTCCGACGGCAAAAGCAAATATATACCGATCTCCGACGAGTCGCTCCGCCGCAATCATTATGCCGGCGGCCGGCGCGTGGTGGAGCGCTATCTGAGCCTATACCCCGACAGCCGTATCTTCGACGGCAAGAGCCTCATACTCGGAGGAAGTTTCGCCAACGAACTGGATCTCCCGGCGGGATCGAAGGCGAAGGTAGGCGATCTGTCGGCCAACCTTATCGACGCTATCAATCCGATAGCGAATCTGCTCCGTATCCCCGGCAAGCACACGGCTCTGATGGCCGACTGGCACGCCAAGCTGCCGGCGCTTGTAGAGGCTGCCGCAAAAGCGGATGTGACGAATATCTCGGGTGTACCGTCGTGGTTCCTCACCGTGCTTCAGCAGCTGCTGGAGCGCACCGGGCGTGAGAAAATCCACGATGTATGGCCCAATCTGGAGGTATTCTTCCACGGCGGCATAGCCTTCGGGCCCTATCGCTCCGAATACGACCGCATCATCGATCCCGCACGTATGCGCTATCTGGAGACCTACAATGCATCCGAAGGCTTCTTCGCCGTGCAGGACCGCACCGACTCACGCGCCATGCGGTTGCTGACCGACGCAGGCATATTCTACGAATTCGTCCCCGTCGACGACCCCTCCGCTCAGCCCGTTCCGGCATGGGAGGTAATCGAAGGCAAAGTCTATGCGCTCCTCATTTCGAGCTGCAACGGCCTGTGGCGATACCGGATAGGCGACACCGTGAAGATCGAATCCATCGCCCCGCTGCGTATCACCATCGCAGGCCGCACCAAGCACTTCATCAATGCTTTCGGCGAAGAGGTGATGGTACACAACACCGACGCCGCGCTGTCACGCACATGTGAGGCGCTCGATTGCAGCGTGAAGGACTACACTGTAGCTCCGGTATATGCCGAGGGCGGACACCACGGCCATCACCAGTGGCTGATCGAATTCCGCCGCCCGCCCGCTGACATTACGGAATTCGCCGGCAGGCTCGATCTTGAGCTGCAGAGAGTCAACAGCGACTATCAGGCCAAGCGTGCAGGCAGCATATTCCTCGCTCCGCTAAGCGTGGAAGTGGCGCCCGGCGGACTATTCGAGCGCTGGCTCGAAGCCACGGGAAAGCTGGGCGGACAGCGCAAGGTGCCCCGGCTGAGCAACGACCGCACTACCATAGAAGCTATGCTGAAACTGAAATAATCACAACACAATAATCATATCTCCAAAATGAAACTCATCTACCGAATCGGCACCGGGCTGCTCGTAAGCCTCTTCGCCACATCTGCGGCAATAGCCCAGACCCCTACCCACCTCACTCCCCAGCAGATCGAAGCCGCTACCGCCGACTATACCACCATGCTGCCCCGCTTCACGGCAGGAGCCGAACTCCCCGTAGCCAATGCCGCCGCCGTATATTTCGGCGCAGCCAGGCAGAAAGGATTCAACCCCGACACTCAGCACACAGCCATGCTCCAGGCTTATGAGGCCGGCAACATGCTTCAGGCTCATCAGCTTGCCATGAAAGGACTGAAATCGGACCCCACCAATCTCACCCTTCTCTTCAAAGCCTATGCATCGGCCGTGGCCGGCAACGACGCCGACGCCAAAAAAGAGAGCCCGAAGCTGCTCGCACGCATCCACAACGTATGCGACGCCATATTCAATTCCGGCATGGGTGTGACCGAGACGAGTCCTTATATGGTCACCCATCCATCGGATATCGAGGAATTTATGCTCAAATATATCCGCCCCACGGCTATAGAGGGCAAGTCGAAGCTGGGCGAACTCGACGTGTATAAAGTGACTATCGAAGGCATTGCCGAGCCCGTGTATCTCTACTTCGCTCAATACAAATAATTACCGACGCTATTTCCGGGAATAATTTCGTAACTTTGCAGTCGACTAACGAAATCACCGATTATGGATCTTTTTAACACTATAAGCGCCGACATCATGTCGGCAATGCTCGCCAAGGACAAGGTGCGCCTCGAGACCCTCCGCGGCATCAAGAAAGAATTTCTCGAAGCAAAGACAGCCAAAGGCTCCGACGGCAATCTCACCGACGAGCAAGCCACCAAGATTCTGGCCAAGATGGCCAAACAGCGCCGCGAGACGGCCGTGATCTACTCGGAGCAGAACCGCCCGGAACTGGCCGAAAACGAACTCGCCGAAGCCGCCGTGATCGAAGAGTATCTGCCCAAGCAGCTCAGCGAAGAGGAACTTACAGCCGAGCTCCGCAAGATCATCGCCGAAGTAGGCGCCACCTCGCAGAAAGAGATGGGCCGCGTGATGGGCGTAGCATCGAAAGCTCTCGCAGGCAAAGCCGACGGCAAAGCGATATCCGCAAAAGTACGCGAACTGCTGGCCTGATACATTTTCACATACCTACTTAATCACAATAGATAAATGCTTACCCTACAGCAAATCAAAGAAAATCCCGAGCTGATCGTGGAGCGTCTGGCCGTGAAAGGCTTCGACGGCAAGGAAGTGATAGAGCGCGTGATAGAGCTCGACAACCGCCGCCGCTCACTCCAGCTCAACAACGACAATAAAGCGGCCGAACTCAACAAGCTCGCCGCCAACATCGGCGCCCTCATGAAGCAGGGCAAGAAGGATGAGGCTATGGAAGCCAAGGCCGCCGTAGCTGCCGGCAAGGAAGCTCAGAAAGCCATAGCCGACGAGCTCGCCGAAACCGAAACCGCCATCCGCGACCTCCTCCTCACCGTGCCCAACATCCCCTGCGAGATGGTACCCGCCGGCACATCCGCTGCCGACAATGTCGTGGAAATCACCGGAGGCCCGATGCCAGACCTCGGCCCCGACGCACTCCCCCACTGGGATCTGGCCAAAAAGTACAATCTGATCGACTTCGACTTAGGCGTGAAGATTACCGGCGCCGGCTTCCCCGTATACATCGGTAAGGGTGCCCGCCTGCAGCGCGCCCTCATACAGTTTTTCCTCGACCGCGCCGGTGAGGCCGGTTATCTCGAAATCCAGCCCCCCTACGTGGTCAACGAAGCCTCAGGCTACGGCACAGGCCAGCTCCCCGACAAGGAGGGTCAGATGTATTTCGTCAACGAGGACAAACTCTATCTGATCCCCACCGCCGAAGTGCCCGTCACCAATATCTACCGCGACGTCATAATCCCCGAGAGCGAACTCCCCAAGAAGAACTGCGCATACTCGGCCTGCTTCCGCCGCGAGGCCGGCAGCTACGGCAAGGATGTGCGCGGTCTGAACCGTCTGCACCAGTTCGACAAGGTGGAAATCGTGCGCATCGAGCGCCCCGAAGATTCCTACGCCGCTCTCGAAGAGATGAAGGCTCACGTGCAGGGACTGCTCGAAAGCCTCGGTCTGCCCTGGCACATACTCCGCCTATGCGGCGGCGACATGAGCTTCACATCGGCCATCACCTTCGACTTCGAAGTGTATTCGGCAGCCCAGCAGCGCTGGCTCGAAGTGTCGTCGGTAAGCAACTTCGAGACATATCAGGCCAACCGCCTCAAATGCCGCTACCGCGGCGCCGACAAGAAGACGCACCTCTGCCACACGCTCAACGGCTCGGCACTCGCCCTGCCCCGCATCATGGCGGCTCTGCTCGAAAACAATCAGACACCGGAAGGCATCGTAGTGCCTGAATGTCTGCGGCGCTATACCGGCTTCGACATTATCGACTGATGGAGAAGAAAACGATATTCGACCTCGGGCGCGACACTGTGGAGCAGTATCGCGCCCGTCGTAAATTGCCTCTTACGGTAGTGCTCGACAATGTGAGGTCGCTCAACAATATCGGCTCGATATTCCGCACCTCCGATGCATTCCTGGTGGAGCGCATCATGCTCTGCGGCATCACGGCCACACCCCCCTCGCCCGAAATCCACAAGACGGCGCTCGGCGCCGAAGAATCCGTAGCGTGGGAATACTATCCGTCGACACTCGAGGCCCTGGCGCGGCTTCACGCCGAAGGCTACTGCGTGTGCGCGCTGGAGCAGGTAAAGGAGAGCGTATCGCTTGAGAAATTCCTCCCGAAGCCCGACACCCGCTACGCCATCGTGGCAGGCCATGAGGTACACGGCGTAGACCCGGCCGTGGTCGACGACGCCGACGTCTGCATCGAGATTCCGCAACACGGCACCAAGCATTCGCTCAACGTGAGCGTGTCGGTAGCGCTCGCTATCTGGCATTTCTTCACCCGTCTGCTTTGACAGAGCCGGAATTATTATTACATTTGTGGGTGAACGAAAATTTTATCCCCCCGACTATGGATACCAACAATCGAAATTCGGAATTTGAATACCGCGGACCGGTGGTCAACGGTTTCCTTATGCTCACCGTAGTGGTGCTTATCGCCGCCGCGATGATATGGTTCTACGCCACAGGCTCCGACAGCGATGCGCTCAATGTCGTAGTAGGCATTGTGGGAGGCATCCTGCTCCTCTTCTTCACCAAAGGCTATTTCACTCAGGAGCCCAACGAGTCGCGCGTGCTGATATTCTTCGGCAAGTATGCCGGCACCTGCCGCAAGGTAGGCTTCTTCTGGGTCAATCCCCTGCTTACGCGCCGCAAACTATCCCTGCGCATCCGCAATATGGACATCGAGCCGATCAAGGTCAACGACAAGATAGGCAATCCCGTGCTTATAGGCATGGTGCTCGTATGGCGCATCAAGGACACCTATCGCGCCGTGTTTGATCTCGACTCTGCAAGCCTCGGCGGAGTAAGCACCGCCGCACTCCAGGCATTCGTGCGCATCCAGAGCGACGCCGCACTGCGAGAAGTGACAGGCCACTATGCCTACGACCAGACAGGCTCCGCCGACAGCGAACTGACGCTGCGCGACGGCGGCGAGGAAATCAACGAACTGCTTGAAAAGAAAATCAACGACCGTCTGGCCATGGCCGGCATGGAAGTAGTCGAAGCCCGCATCAACTATCTGGCCTACGCTCCCGAAATCGCCGCCGTAATGCTCCGCCGACAGCAAGCCGCCGCCATCATCTCGGCCCGCGAGAAAATCGTCGACGGCGCCGTGACCATGGTGGAGATGGCTCTCGACCGGCTCGAAGAGCGAAGCGTAGTTGAGCTCGACGGAAAGCAGAAAGCTGCCCTGGTGAGCAATCTGCTCGTGGTGCTCTGCGCCGACGAACCCGCTCAGCCCGTACTTAACACAGGCAATTGATTAAATCCTATATAAAACACAACGACGATTATGGCAACAAAATACAAGAGAATACTTTTGAAGCTCAGCGGCGAATCGCTGCAGGGCAATCAGGGCTACGGTATCGATCCCGTGCGGCTCGACCAGTACGCCCGCCAGATAGCCCAACTGGCTCAGCAGGGCGTGGAGATAGCCATCGTGATCGGTGGCGGCAACATATTCCGCGGCCTTCAGGGGGCCGCCAAAGGCTTCGACCGCATCAAGGGCGACCAGATGGGTATGCTTGCCACCACCATCAACTCGCTGGCTCTCTGCTCCGCTCTCGAAGCCATCGGACAGCCGGCACGTGTGCTTACAGCCATCGGCATGTATCCCATTGGCGAGCAGTATAGCGCCATGCGCGCCAAGGAGACCATCTCCGAAGGCAAGGTGGCAATTCTGGCCGGAGGCACCGGCAATCCGTTTTTCACCACCGACACCGGCGCCGCACTGCGCGGCGTGGAGATCTCGGCCGACGTGATGCTAAAGGGCACACGCATCGACGGCGTGTACACCGCCGATCCGGAGAAGGATCCCTCGGCTGTGAAATTCGACCGCATCACCTATGGCGAAGTCCTCCAGCGCGGCCTCCGCGTGATGGACCTCACAGCCACGGCCCTCTGTCAGGAAAACGGCCTCCCCATCGTAGTGTTCGACATGGACACCCCCGGCAATCTGGCCAAAGTAGTGGAAGGCCTCGATATCGGTACCACAGTCTATTAATTAATCAAAATCATATATATCATGGAACCCTCCGAATTTCTCAACCCGGCCGAAGAAAAAATGCAACTGGCCGTAGCCTATCTCGACGAATCGCTCAGCCGCATCCGTGCCGGCAAAGCCAGTCCGAAACTCATCGACGGCATCCGTGTGGAATATTACGGCTCCACAGTACCCATCTCCAATGTGGCCAACGTATCCGTACCCGACGCCCGCACCATCGCCATCACACCCTGGGAAAAGGGAATGTTTCGCGAGATCGAGAAAGCCATCATCAACTCCGAACTCGGCATCACTCCCGAAAACAACGGTGAAGTGATCCGCCTCTCCATCCCCCCGCTCACCGAAGAGCGCCGCAAAGCCCTCGTAAAGCAATCGAAAGCCGAAGCTGAGACAGCCAAAGTATCCGTGCGCAACGCCCGCCGCGACGCCATCGACGGACTCAAGAAAGCCGTGAAGAAAGGCATGCCCGAGGATGTGGAGAAAGATGCCGAAGCCACCGCACAGAAACTCCACGACAAATATCTCAAGGAGATCGACGCCATCTTCGCCGAGAAAGAGAAAGAGATCCTCACCGTATAATCCCGTCAGTCGTGAATCACCATAATGAGGGAGGCTCAATCCGAGTCTCCCTCATTGCATCTAACATAGTTGTCTGGGTATCACACGCAAAGCGACAAAAACGCAATTAACCGTTTTGGAATATTGTTCCTTACATGGTCTAATTCGGCAAATTGTTCCCTGCATGGTTTATTTTGCCCAATTGTTCCTTCGATGAAACAATTCTTATCCACAACACACAAAGAGGCCGCATCCCTTCCGGACTGCGGCCTCATTTATTGATACGTATCGTCGTTATTCGCTGATTATTGGGAGCTTGCGATGGATCGACCGATCGAGCGATATAAGCGTCTCCGTACCGCTCACGCCCGGAATAGTCTGAATCTTATTGTTGAGCAGATCCATCAGATGCTCATTGTCGCGGGCAAAGAGCTTCACCAGCATCGTGTACGGACCGGTAGTGAAGTGGCATTCCACCACTTCGGGTATCTTTTCCAACTCAGGCACCACAGAGCGGTACATATTGCCACGGTCGAGTTTCACACCGATAAACGTACACGTGTGATAACCAAGCGACTTGGCATTGATATTGTAGCTCGAACCGGTGATCACACCCAGATCCTGCATACGCTGAAGGCGCTGATGGATAGCTGCGCGCGATACGCCGCACTCGGCGGCAACGTCTTTCGAAGGAATTCGGGCATTGTTCATCACGATGCCGAGTATCTTGCGGTCTAATGCGTCAATTTTTCCCATGAGTCAAGTATAAATGTATCAGATTTGGAGTACAAAGATACGGCATTTTGTTGGGAAAACAACAAGACCGGGGGCAAAATTATGGCAATCTGCGCACAAAATTTGGTATTCTGGAGCAAATTGCCACAAAATCAGCGGGCGATGGCGCGGAGGGGACGCGGGTGCTGATCAGTGGTGATGAAGTACACGCCGGGCGTAAGCGTGAGCTCGTAGTAGTCGGCAATCTCTGTGATCGTGCGATAGATGCGCCCGGCCACATCATAGATTCTGACCCCTGTATGGGGATTGCTGCAACGCAGACGGATCAATCCCGGATAAGACTCTACCAGAAGCGGATCCACCTCATCGGCAGTAACACAGTCAACACCGGCCTGCGGCTGCACGGTGACGTAGTTGCTCATCGGCGAACGCACGCCCAGCGAGTAGCTCTGCACGGCATAAGTGTCGTATTCACCCTCGTCGAGGCCATCCATCTCGAGGAAATTATTCTCGGCAACGTGCTCGGTAGTAGTGACAGTACCCGACTTGCCGTAACGCTTCACGGTGACGATGTAATAGCCCACGGCCTCATCTACGGGCGCTGCCTCCCAGTTGGCTGTATAAGTCGACGACGTCACATCGGTAGCAGCCGTAGCCGTGAGAGTCGACAGATTCGGCTCGGCCACGCAATTGCCGATGAGCTTCACGGTGCGCGTTCCGGCGAGCCCACCGTCCTGAATAGTGAGATCAGCAGTGTGGCTGCCTATTGAGCGGGGCGCGTAGGTCACCGTTACCCACGTGCCCGATGCCGTATTGGTCTGCGAGGTAGCCACGAGAGTATTGGATATCGTGAAGTAGCTCTTGTTAAGGCCGGTCATGGATATCTCGAAAGAGCCCGTACAGTTCTCGCTGCGCAGCTGGAGTTGAGCAGTGACGGTATGGTTCACAGCCACCTGGTCGAAGTCCAGACTCATCCCCTTTGGCGGAGTGATCAGCACCGCCGGACCCGACACCGAACTTCCGGAGCCCATGCCGGGATAAGCCTGTCCCTTCTTGTTGCCCCAGATATACTCCGCCAGTTCGGGATCATCGATGAAAGGATTGCGGTTGCCCTGCACTATATTCACCTGCTCATTGCGGTCAAGCTCCTTCTGGCTCACCGGATCAGCGCGGTGCCACTTGAGCAGCAGATCTATAGCCCAGTCCTGAAGCGAGGGATAAGTACCGTTTTTCACCTGCCAGGTAGTCACCCAGTTCATATTCTGATACGCAGTGACCATATAGAAATACGTGCGGGCAAAGTCGCCCTTATACTCATTGGCCGGCTCAAACACATACTTGGCGCCACCCGAATTCACGCCGGTGCCTACGGCCGACACACCATTGTTGAAATAAGCGGTTGTTCCTGCCGCGATCTCACCCAGCGGATAGTTGCTCTTGGCTCGGTTGGCAGCCGCTTCGCCCGGATAGAGATGGTAGAGATCCACATAAGCAGGGATATCCGTATTGCCGCCCCACCAGCTTTTAGGCAGAGAATGCTCGCGGTTCATGTAAGTACCGAAAGTGATACTTGTCTCTACCCGCATATCGGAGTACATATCCCACCAGTAGTTGGTGTTGGGCCTCACGTCAGTCTTCTTGAAATAGCTCGGCAGATTCTGATAGCTAGACACCTGAGTATGGGGATTGATGAGAGTATAAAGAGCCGTCTTTAGCGCGGATTCCGATTTGCCGGTGAGCGACTTGTAGTAGCCGTCAGTATCCTCATATGCTCGGCCGACCGACGCACACAAAGCGATACTTATGATAATGAGCAGATTGCGACGCATATTGAATAGTCCTGATGGGTATTGTAGAGATTCGGTAGTCTGCAAAAGTACGAAAAAATTGTAGATAAATGCGTATCTTCGTAACTTTGTGGCATTATGATAAAAAATCTGCTTTTCGATCTCGGCGGCGTCATCATGGACATAAAGCGCGACGACTGCGTAGCCGCATTCGAAGCCATCGGCATGGCCGACGCCGATAGCTATCTGGGCGAGTACGTCCAGGCTGGATTCTTTGCCGGCGTGGAAAACGGCTCTCTCTCACCCGCCGAATTCCGCGCCGCCGTGCGTCAGGTCATCGATCGCGAAGTTACCGACGATCAGATCGACCACGCCTTCGGATGCTTCCTCAAAGGCATACCTCTCCATCGACTTGAAGAACTCCGGCGCCTTGCCACCCGCTACCACATCTATCTGCTATCCAACACCAATCCGATCATGTGGAGCCAGGGCATCCGCCGCTACTTCTCACAGCAGGGCAAGGATATCCACCACTATTTCGAAGGCATAGTCACCAGCTTCGAGGCCCGCGTGATGAAGCCCGACCCAGCGATATTCCGCTACGCAGAGCGCAAGCTCGGCATCCGGCCCGAAGAGACGCTCTTCATCGACGACTCGCAGACCAACCTCGACGCCGCCGCACGCCTCGGATTCCACACCCTCCTCGCCGCCCCCGGCACAGAATTCTATACCGAACTACGCAACGCCGGTCTCGCCGAATGAACCGCACCGCCACCATAGGAGTATTCGACGGCCTCCACCTCGGCCACCGTCATCTGCTCGACAGCCTCCGCCGGCTGTCGGACAGCAACGCCACGCATCCACTCGCAGTCACCTTCGACCGCCATCCACTCGTCACACTCCGACCCGAAGCCGCCCCACGGCTTCTCATGTCGGCCCACGAGCGCGCCGAAGCATTGCGCCGTCACGACGTCGATGTAGCCATCATACCCTTCACCACGGAGATGAGCCACCTCACAGCACGCGAATTTATGGAGCTACTCCACCGCGACTACGATGTGACCGCACTCCATCTCGGATTCAACCACCGCTTCGGCAGCGACCGGCTGTCCGATCCGGAGCAGTATCGCCGCGCAGGCCGTGACGCCGGCATCGATGTGACCATAGCGTCGGAATACCGTCTGCCCGACGGCACCGACGTAAATTCCTCTATGATACGCCGCGCACTTTCCGACTTCTCCACCGTCGCCGTCGGCCTGCAGGCACTCGGACACCCCTACCGCATATCAGGCACCGTAGTCCATGGCCGCCACATCGGCACCACCATCGGATTCCCCACGGCCAACCTCCGGCCCGACAGCTCCGACCGCCTCATTCCGGCCGAAGGCGTATATGCCGCCTGCGCCATCTTGCCTGACGGAGAGCGACGCAACGCACTGCTCAACATCGGCCGACGCCCGACATTCGACGCACCCGACGCGCCACCATCGATCGAAGCTCACCTCATCGACTTCGACGGCGACCTCTACGGCAAGCCACTCGCGTTGGACATCATCGCCCCCCTGCGCCGCGAGCGCCGCTTCGCCTCCGTCGACGATCTCGTAGCCCAGCTCACCCTCGACCGAAATTTTTTTGAAAAATAGGGCAACCTCCACCCTCTGGCGGCCGTAACTTTGTGCCGCTATGAAACACCAATCCCTTTACATCATTCCCGCGGCACTGCTCATCACCGGTTGCCGCACTGCGCGCCACGCCGACAGCGTGGTGTCCGACTCTATAGTCACCCGAATGTCGACCGCCGCGGAGATCCGCTGCATGCGCGCCGACTCGCTGGAGTTTTCAACCCTCGTCACCGCCGACTCTATAGTGTGGCAATGGAGCGATTCGCTCACCACACGTCGCACGGTGGCCTACGGAGTCCGCGCCGACCGGCGGCTACGCACCGGATCCGCAGAGACTGTCACCGAAAGCACAGTCACCGACTCAGCTACCGCATCTGTAAGCCACGCGGAGCATCACACGGAGATAAAAGCCACGGCCACGCCGCTGCGCTGGATCTGGGGCGCCGCTTTAGCAGTTGTCCTGCTGCTACCGGCGCTATTGCGGTATATGCGTAGACGATAGCGTGATATGAAGCGGACCGAAGCTGTGGTGAATCAGACCCGCAGAGAAGCCGCGAGCCGTAACCTCCGAATCACCCACGGCTATCTCCGTAATCACAACATCCGGAATTCCGAGCGCCTTGAATGCAGCCTCCTTGGCAGTCCACGCATATGCGAGCGAAGGGATAGAGCCACCCCATCGCAACTGCTCTTCAGGCGACAGGAAGCGCCCCGCTATACGCTCAAGCCGCATATTCTCCTCCTCCACATCTATCCCGATACGCCCGCGCCGGCTCACAGCCAATACCGCCAGTCCGCGGCAGTGCGACACCGATATATATACGTCCCGCCGACCCGCTATGTAAGGCGCACCATGGATGTCGTGACCAAGCTCCGCATCTTCGCCGAAAGCCTCCGCTACAAGCCTCGCCACAGCGGCGCGCTCGGCATCACGGCGCCCCGAACCGCGTTCCGTCTCCTCGATCGGAGCGTGATACACCATCGCCTCACTCATCGTGAACGGCGACGGCGGAAGGTCAGTGTAGATTCGATGCGGCATATTCTATATCAGCAGTAATAGCTTTGAGCACAGGCATCAGCGAATCGGCATCGGCCTGCTCGGACGCAAAGCGCACCGCACCCGAAATCACCATATCAGGCCCGACACTCAATATCTGTACCGGCGTGGGCGTACGCCCTGCCGACATCATCACCGTCGACACGAACGGCGTCCGGTCATTCGGCCCAACCTCGCTCACCGTAGCATAATTGTCAGCTAAGTTGAGCGCCATGCGCTCGCGGCGGTTGGCAATCACCTCGGTAGCCGTGATCGAATCCACAGGCGTAAAAGTGAGGTGTAGCGTGGCGCCGTAAGCCGGATAGTCGATATCGGCCATCACGCTCCCACCCGGGCCGTCGGGCAGACGGCGAACCTGAGCCGAGGCATTGACAGCATACGAAGCCGGCAGGCTGTCGGCATCCGAGTATTCAGCCGGATAGATCTCTATGCGCTGATACCCGTAGGGCAACGGCACCGGAGTATAGTCCTGCTTCTGCCCGCAGCCATAAAGGCTCACAGCAGCAAGCATGAGCAGGATAGCGCGAATAGCGGTATAAGGTATCATTCGGTCTGGATCTGAGGCATCACCTTCACTCGCACCGAAGCAATGCGGTGAGCAGAGATTTCAAGTATCAGGAAGCGGCAGCGGCCGTAGACGAGAGGCTCCTTCTCCTTGGGGAAGTCGCCGCGGATAGCCAGCAGCATACCGGCCAAAGTCTCGCAGTCCTCCGTCACCCCCGCGTAGTCATCTTCGTCGAGCCCCGTGATGCGGAAGAAGTCCGTGAGCAGAGTCTTGCCTTCGAAGATATACGTATCGTCAGGCAGACGCTTGTAGGTAGTCTCCACCTCATCGTATTCATCATTGATATCCCCCACGATCTCCTCCAGCACATCTTCGAGAGTCACCAGACCCTGCGTGCCGCCAAACTCATCTATCACGATAGCCATATGGATGTGGCGGCTGCGGAAATCCTCGAGCAGATCATCGATCGAGCGCGACTCCGGCACGAAGTATGGCTCCCTCAGCAGCGTCTGCCACAGGAAGTCATCGTCAGCCTTGCCGATATACGGGAGCAAGTCGCGCGAATACAGGATACCTTCGATATTATCCTCCGTCTCGCGGTACACAGGCACTCGGGAGTAGCCCGATTCAAGCACCGTCGCCATCACCTCGGCAAAACTGTCGGTGATGTCGAGGTCAGTCATATCCACACGCGGAGTCATGATTTCCGAAGCAGTAGTATCGCCGAAGCGGAGTATCCCTTCGAGTATCTCCTTATCATCCGAAGTCTTCACGTCAGTGATATCGAGCGCCTTCGAAAGCTCGTCGGCCGTAACCTCATGCTGCTTCTTGGAGATCACACGCTTCACTATACCCGTACTTCTCACAAGCATCGACGATAGCGGCGAGAATATCCGCATCATAAGCCGGATGCCCGGAGTAGCCATACGCACCCACCGCATATTGTCGGCATTCGCCACAAGCTTGGGAGCGATCTCACCGAAGAGCAGAATCAGGAAAGTGAGGATCACCGTCTGAAGCACGAAACTCCACACCGCCGACATCCCCGCGAAAATCGGCCCCAGGGCGAAATTACAGAGTATTACTATCGTCACATTCACGAGATTATTGGCTATCAATATCGTAGCCAGAAACTTCTCCGGACGGCGGATCACACCAAGTATCTCCTCGGCGCGTGGTTCCTGCTCGAGGTCATCGATCTGCTGTCGGTCAAGAGAAAAAAAAGCTATCTCGCTGCCGGACACAAAGCCGGAAATCATAAGAGCCAATAGAGCCAGTAGCAAAGCCACTATTGCCGAACCGGAGAGGGGGCCTATCGCTGCCAGCATCGGCGGCAACTCGGCCATAAGCGGTAAAGGGTCAGTATCCAATTATCAAATGCATTTGGTGAGGTCACAAAAGTAACAAATTTTTTTGAAAAATATGTGTTCCCCCACCCAAAACCCACCGTACCTTTGTCCCACCAAAGCTAAGGAATCACTGCGTTAGCCTGTGAGCGGAAGCTACAGCGCCGAAGGCGCCTGGCTCCGTCCCCCTCAAAATCAAGCGACGCATTGCGTCAGCCCGATCGGAGGCTTGTAGGGAAGATTTTCAAATCTTCCGCCAATAGCGCCTGCCTCCGACCACCCTCAAAATCAAGCGACGCATTGCGTCAGCCAGGATCGGAGCCTACAGCGCGCAGCGCCTGGCTCCGTCCACCCTCAAATCCCCAATACTCAATCTCACATCACCAATCAAACAATCCCCCCGGTGCTGTGTTGCCGTTGAGGTCGTAGCTGTATGAAGTGTCGAACAGGCCGCTGTGGCCGTCGCTGTCGGAATGCCGCTGCCGGATTATTTTTGCCACAATGGTACTAATACTTTGTAGTATGCATTTTCATCCGGGAAATCCAATGGCTTACAAATATCACCATCAAGAACGGAATCGTAAATAATATTATTATATGCTTTCCCTGTCATAAGAAAGAACATAAATTTTTTAGGTCTAACGTAATATTCTATAATACTATAAGGACGATTGTAAATATTATATATTTGCTTCGTAATTATTATATGTTCTGTCGTCTTGTCATCTTTTGTAATATATTTATCAAATTTTGCTATATACTCGTCTAAACTCATATATGCTAATCCCCAATCAACAAATATGTTTTGGCTTGTTAGGAATACATTAGTTGCATTTAATAACAGATTAGTAGATAATGAATCAAATTGAACCTTCCCTGTTATGATAAAGTCTCGATTAAACTCATCTCTAATCAAAGTGTACTCATCAATTGCTAATGTGTCAATAATATACCAATTGAATGTGCTATTGGAATTCTTATATATTGATCTATACTTTATGGTATCTTCACTACGATTATCTATAGTGGAATTTTGGCATTTGGCTGGGATAAATATGACAAGACAAAGAATGAGTAGCACAGATTTTAGTATTCGATTCATTATATTTTTTCAATTTCAAATTTCCAATCAAAATTATTAACTCCGTTATACTTTATATGTCCCTTACCTGCATTTGAATCCCGTGCAGGAGAACCATTCACAGCGCCTTTTATTATATCAATAATCAAAACCGATCAATAACCTTCTCATTACATCAAACAAATGATTGGAATTGCGAATATATGGATAATATTCTACATCTCAAATTATTCCATCGAAAAACCACCCTCGCGAAATTTTTTTGAAAAATATGTGTTCCCCCACCCAAAACCACCCTTAACTTTGCACCACCAATCCGGCCCCACATCCCTCCGACTCGTCCGAAATGTCCGACCCGTCCGATGGATGCCTCTGCGTTAGCCCAGGATCGGAGCCTACAGCGCGCAGCGCCTGGCTCCG
>JAIDTT010000092.1 GCA_029060545.1 Paramuribaculum sp.
ATATGTCAGATATATCAGCTGTCCGGAGAAAAAGAATCTTCAAATTTCAGTTTTAAGTTTTACCGGACACCAATAAAAAAGAATGAGGCATTTCTGTAGATTAAGATTATTTGCTTCGCTGAAGCGAAGCACCGGGACAAAAATTTTGAGGGGGACGGAGCCAGGCGCTACGCGCTGTAGGCTCCGATCCTGGCTGACGCAATGCGCCGCTTGATTTTGAGGGTGGCCGGAAGCAGGCGTCTTCGGCGCTGTAGCTTCCGCTCCCGGGCTAACGCAGTGGCATCCATCGGACGGGTCAGACTTTTCGGACGGGTCGGAGGGATGTAGTGGTGGTTTGCGGGGGCAAAGTTAAGGGTAGTTTGGGGTGAGGGGACACATATTTTTACTGTTTGTGTCGGAGGCGGGGTAAATTTCGGGTGCGTTTTTGATGGTATGTAGCTGGTGGTGTGATAGATGAGGCGAGGAATTTTATTAATGTTGATTTTGTGGGACGGCTGCGAGGCGGATTGAGGCTTTGAGCAGCGGCAGGTCGAGACGAAGCACCATCGGCTGCTCAAGCGTGGCGCTGCATTCCACCGAGTATGGCGTCGTCGTGGCGTCGTACCACACCAGGTCGTAATGCCCATCGAAAGGCGTAGCTTTCAGGCGCCCCTTAACCATACCCGACTGCCAGCGTGATGGCTCTGTGACGGCACCGTCGAGGTAAAGTATCAGGAAATCGCCGGGCTTCTTGTCGGGAACTATAGCCAATGAGTAGTTGCCACCGAGCCGTGCGTAGTCGGGATTGCAGTCGCGGTCGAGATAACGCCAGTAGCCTACCGGGCTCTCTTTCGATGATGCTACCATATCGGCTATGTCTGTATCCGAGAATAGGGTAGTGAGAGCTGCGGCAGGGTCGACCTCAAACGATGCCACCGCTACATCCGTCAGCCATCGCTCCGGCGCAACTACTCCGAAGCGCACACCATTGGCGCGGGCCGGGATGCTGACCTTAGCGACGGGCTGGAGATACGATGAGCCGGCAAGCACTGTCAATGTCGATGATGAGAAGTCAAATTCGAGAGCCAGCGAATTGTCGCCTTTGCGTGATGCGAGCCCCTTGTCAAGATGTCCTACCGTATTGCCGTCGATGCTGATCTCCATCGTCGGCGCATTGCTACCGTAGATGTTGTCGGCCGGCTCGGATAGCACAAAAGAGGCAATATGTACCTGCGCATCCGGCAATGAATCGTAGCTCCAGTAGATGTCGATACACGCGTGGTCAGCCATGGTAGCTCCGCGTAATTCGAATGCGGCTTTAAGCAAATCATCATGGTAGGGAACCACCCACTGCATCGAGTCACTCCGGCCGAAATCTTCAGCGGAGAGATAGATGCGATCTGCGCGGGCAGCCGCAAGCAGCCACACCGTAGAGATTAATGTCGTGATGATTGCTCGCAAATTCATAGAAGTCCGGCTACTGTATCGGTAAATTCATCAGCAGGCATATCCCATGGCAGCCAGTGGATTGCCAGACCGCGTCGTTCCATACCGCGAAACCACGTCATCTGGCGCTTGGCAAACTGGTGTATGGCGATTTCCAGCAGTCGCTCCATCTCCTCTCGGTCGAGCTGTCCTGTGAGATACAATGTGACGTATCGGTATTCCAGCCCGTAGGCAATAAGAGTCTCCGTAGGCACACCTTCCGCAATCAGCCTCTCTACCTCCTCGATCATACCATTCTGTAGGCGACTGCGGAGACGTTCCGATATGCGGTGTCGGCGCTCGTCACGGTCAATGGCTACTCCTACGATCACGGCTTTATCCTTATCCAACGGCCGGGCCTGGGTGGAGTGAGCAGGGGAGTGAGTGGCAAGCTCTATACGGCGGATGATGCGGCGCGGATTATCGAGGTCGAGATCCGCGGGCAGTGGGCCGAACGATTTGAGTATCTCCACCAGTTCAGCCGTCGGCTTCGCTTCAAGCTCACGGCGGAGCTCGTCGTCGCGCCCTACCGAGGGCAGTACGGAGCCGCGCACAGCCGCCTCAACATACATACCTGTGCCACCACATAGTATAGGGCGATGCCCGCGGCTTTCGATGACGGTGCGGGCTGTGTTGAAATCCCGTAGAAATTCATATAGATTGTACTGGTAGCCGGCCGGCTTGATGTCGATAAGATGGTAAGGTACCGAGCCGTACTCCTCGATATCCTTGCCCGAGCCGATATCCATACCGCGATACACCTGTCGGGAGTCGGCCGAAATGATCTCTCCGCCCAGAGCCTTAGCGCAGTCCACCGCACGGCGGGTCTTTCCGCTTGCCGTAGGACCCGTGATTACCAGTAGGGAAGTTGACATCAGATTGACGGAATTGTGAGTTATTGGCCTATACCGTTGACATACTTGCGCCAGAATCGGCGGCAGTGGTAGAACGGTGTGTCCTGATTATTGTCGGCTACATAGATCCAGTGAGGATTATTGTAGTCCACATTCCAGTCCTTTATGTCGGCAATCCGGAATGTAGGCTTATAGTGCTTTATGGCGTAGCGACGTTTGCCGTCGGGGAAGTAGGTCTTCCAGGCCATGGCTATTGTGTGAAGCCTTACCATCTCGGCCGACAGGAGCGGAGCCATCACTTTGGTATTGATAGCTTCGGCAAGCTGACTGAGGTTGAGCCAGATGATGCGCGGATTGGCGGTGTCGAGCTCCTTGCGCTGCTCGTCGGTGAGGAAGCAGAGGTAGTGGAAGATGTTGCAGTCGGCGTTGCCCATGAGGTTGGAGTACATGAATCGCAGATCCACGGGGGGAGTGATATGCGCCATCGCTATGAGATACTGCTCGGCGTCGTAGAACGACAGATTGTCGCGGCGCGAGATGTAAGTCTGTATCGGAGTGTCGAGTCGCTCGTCGAGATCAACCATTCGGTCGGGATCGGATTCGGGGGGGAGCACAGCCACGCGGTCGTCGCAGATGAGGATGAAGCGCAGGCGGGTAGAACGGCCGTGACGCATAAGGCTGCCCTGCACATTCTGCCGATAATAGCCGAGCAGGCCGATATAGCGCAGCGCGAGGTAGATCGACGACGCTATCCAAAGGATCACCCTGAGCCACACAAAGAAAAACTTGTCGAGTGGCGTGAGGCTAACATTGACGTATAGAACCAAGTAGTAGGTCCACGATGCTATGGCTACCAGCGTCGCTATCAGAAACAGCGTGGCCACCTGATAGTTGCCCTCCTGAGTGTAGAGCTTGCCGAGAAAACCGCGCTCAGCCGGACCTCCGTTGCGCATACGGCAGTCGCGGCAGAAGCTCAGCTTATTGCGATTCCACACACCCCAGCCGGTGATGAGTGAGGTGATGGGAGTGGTGATCAGTACCGCAATAAATGGTATCGAGGGATTGAGATTTTCGGCGGAGAAGATGTTGGCGGCGATGCCCGACATGTGGAGGTAGTTGATGATCACCATCACCACACCGGTCCAGAAGAGTACGCGCGTAACGATGAAAGGCAGGATGAAGCAGCTCGGAAGCGCCTTTGCCCTGTTGCGGCGTATCAATAAGAAGATACCTCCCTGCATGGCGAAAGCTATGAAGGGCAGATACAGTGGCCTTACCCACAACGACAGAATTATAAGCAGGGTGATTGCGCCATAGCCCAGCATCCAGTTGTACCACAGGCTCAGAATGCCCCATGTGTTGTCGTTGTTGATTTTCTGCATAGTAGTGTGTCTTACTTCATATTGGTAGCCAGATAATCGAGCAGCTTGCCATATACCACAGCGCGCGACTTCGAGCCGAGAATTGAGTGATTCTTATTCGGGAAGAGGAATGTGTCGCACCAGGTACCGGCCTCGATGCAGTGCGACGAATAGCTTATCGTGTTGAACAGATGCACATTGTCGTCGGCCGTGCCGTGCATGATCAGCAGCGGGCACTTGCGGCGGCTCACGTATTGCAGAGTCGACGACGTACGGTAGCCGTCGGCATTCTGACCCGGAGTGAGCATGAAGCGCTCGGCATACACCGTGTCGTAGTAGCGCCAGTCGGTGACCGGAGCCACAGCTACAGCCGCTGCATAGGGCGCGTCGGCAGCCGATGCAGCCATAATAGCCTCGTAGCCGCCGTAGCTCCAGCCATATATGGCTATGCGAGCCGGATCCACGAAGGGGAGCGACGCTGCGTAGCGCGCGGCAGCGATCTGGTCGATGGTCTCATAGTGGCCGAGATTGCGGTACACGGCTGTAGCCCATGCTCGTCCGCGACCACCGGTGCCGCGTCCGTCGACGCATACCACCACGTAGCCGGCTTTGGCGAAATAATTTTCGGCACCTACGCTCCAACGGTTGAGTACCGACTGCGAGTCGGGGCCACTGTATTGCGACATAATCACCGGATAGCGCTTCGCCGGGCTGAAGCCTGAGGGCTTGATGATATATCCGTGGAAGGTATTGCCACCGGCTTCAAAAGTGAAGAATTCGGGGCGTGGCGACGCGGCCCATATACGGGCGTAGTCGGCGTTATCTTCCAGAGTGCGCATCGCTTTGCCTGAATTTGCCTGTATGAGTGTGTAGGTCGGTACATCGGTCGATGAGCTAAGGCACTGCACGTAGAAGTTCATCACCGGGGAGGCGGCTGTGATCGAGCCGGTGCCCTCGGGAGCGTTGAGGTCGGTCACCTTACCTTTGGCGTCGACTTTGCTCAGGCGTCGATTGATAGCTCCCGACGATGTGGACTGATAGAAGTGACAACCTGATGCGGGATCGTAGCCATAGTAGTCGGTCACGTCGTAGTCGCCCGCAGTGAGGGTGCGCTGCAGGGCGCCTGTGTAGGCATACTGGTAGAGGTGAGTATAGCCGCTGCGGGCGGAGCGTACCACGAAAAAGTCGGCTGTGTAGCTTATCGATTCGTAAGTGGCCGACGGGAGCCACGCTTCCGACTGCTCGACGAGTATCGACTTGGCCGTGGTGGAGCGCGGGTTCACGCAGTAAAGCTCCATGCGGTTCTGGTCGCGATTGAGTGTAGTCACCATCAGTCGGTCGGGAGCGAATGCATAGGCAATGCGCGGTATGTATTCGATATTGCGGTCGGGTAGGGATATCTCCTTTGTCTTGCGAGTCTCCACATCGTAGGAGTGGAGTGATACCACGGAGTTGGGCTCGCCGGCTACCGGGTATTTGTATTCAAATGTGCCGGGATACAGAGCATACTCTTTCATCGGGTTGTCGTAGCCTTCGTAGAGCTGGAAGTGATATTTGGGCACGTCGCTCTCGTTGGATTTCAGGAAGCAGAGCGTAAGATTGTCGGGCGCCCAGGTCATCGACGACGAGGTGGAGAATTCTTCTTCATACGTCCAGTCGGGCACGCCGTTGATTATCTTGTCTTTGGCGCCGTCGGTGGTCACGGCCACTTCCGATCCGTAGTCGAGTTTCTTTATATATATATTGTTGTCGGCCACGAATGCCACCATGCGCCCGTCGGGGGAGAAGAGCGGAGCCTGCTGGCGGGGATGCTCGGTGGATAGCGGCTTGAGCAGGCGCGAACGCAGCTCATACACATAGTATTGTGCGGTGAATGAGCGGCGATACACGGGGCGCTTGTCGACGCACACCAGTATCTTGCCGCCATCGGCACTTACCTCAAATGAGGTTATCGATTTCAGAGTCGTCTCGCGTGTGTGTGTGACGTCGAACACGGTTTCCACCTCTTTGCCCGACTTGGTGTCGTAGCGGGTGATGAGCGTGCCGGCATCGTTGAGCATCAGATAGGTGAGGCCGTCGGCAGCGAAGTGCATAGGCTTGGGTGCCTTGGCAGCGGCGGATCCGCCTACGTAGCTTTCAAGCTCCGGGTAGTCGGATATGGAGGCTGCATGGGTGGCGACACACGTCAGCAGGGCGGCGCCTAATGCGGTAATTGCTCTATGAAGTCTGGTCTTTTTCATCGGTATGGTGTAGTAACAATAAGTTTTGTCAGAGGGTTCGCATCAGAATAGCGATAATTGCTTGTCGGAGTCGTTGCCGGGCGCCGGTTTGGCCGGTTCTTTGTAGCCGAAATCTTCCTCCACCTCGGGATTCTTCTTTGGCGGAATGGCCTCCGGTACTGTAAACCAGTCGGTACTGTCCATCAGCTCGTCAATGGCCGAAATCTTCACGGTGGGTTGAGGCTTCTCCTCAGCAGCGTGCTGCTGCTTGGGTTCGTCGGCCTGTTTCTTCGATTTGCGCGGTTTGCGCGGCTCATGTTTCGGAGCTTCGGCCGCATTGATCATCTCGCTCAAGCGCTTCACTTCGGCGCGAAGCTCGTCGCACTCCTTGCGCAGAGAGTCGGTCGAGGCCGAGAGCTGTTCGTTGAGGGTATCGGCATCCGAGAGTTTATGCTGTAGCTCTTCGATGCGGCGGTTCTTGCGCTCCTTTATTTTCTCGAAGTCGGCCAGGCGGCTTTCGATCTCTTCGAGGGCGGCACGATGGCTCTCTTCCGCGGTGTCGTCGGCTGATTCGGCAGCGGCGAGCTGACTTTCAAGTGCTTCAATCCGCTGCTGCTTGTCGGTATTGGCCTGCGACAGACTCTTCACGCTGTCGGTAAGTGTGGCATTTTCCTCCAGAATCTGCTCGAGCTGGCTCAGTTCGCCCGTCTCGGCATCGGGAATACGCATGGTGGCGATGCGGAGCTTGTTGGCCATGCTGCGGTTTTCGATCTGATATTGTTCGCGTTCGGCGATGAGATTATTTACCTGATTCTCCAGATCGGATATGCGCTCTGTCATAGCACGCTTCTGTCGCGACGCGCTGAGCTTGGCGGTCTGAAATTCCTCGCGCTGATGATTGAGACGCTCGTAGTCAGATTTCAATTTCTCGATCTCACCCATCATCTGTCGCCGTTGTTCATGAGCCTGTTGCTCGCCATAGGCGCGCGCATAGGCTATCTGCTTGTCGATAGTGGCGCGCACACCGGCGTCGATATGCTCAAGGATGTAGGCGCGCTGAGCATCTACGCTCAGGCACTGGCGCACGAATTCCGGCTGAGTCTCATTGAAGAGTTTGATCACGGCGTCGAATATCGAGCCTGTAAGAGCCTTGGTGTCGCTTGGATCGTAGGCAGGAGCCGTCGGTGACGGCGTGGCGTCGGGATTGTCGGAGGCTGTCTCTGCCTCTGTGACGTCAACGGAAGCCGTTGCTTCTTCGTCGCCGTCGTATTCATATTCGTCGGAAAATCCGAGCGCTTTCTTGAATGAGTTGAGGAATGACATAGCGTTATGAGGGTTGGTCGGTAGGTGTGATTGGTTTTGCTACTACTCCGCGGCTCTTACGTCCGTCGAGGCCTATCGTCATAGAGCCCGGCAGACGTACCACGCGAACGTGCTCGGTCTGCATTACCGGCGCAAATGAGTTGAGATAGTCGATATCGTAGTAGCCTTTTCCGGCGGAGCTGTCGATAGTGAAGTAGCCTACGCCGAAGGATGTAAGATTCTGGAAGAAGTGGGTGCCCTGGCTCGGCTCTATGCGGTAGCCCGGTAGCGACGACTCCACGATGAGGCGTGCTCCGGCTATCTGCGGCCATTTCACGGGTATGCCGAGGTAGGGGTCGGAGGAGCCCCAGCGTCCGGGGCCTATAAGTACGTAGGGTATCTGCTCCGCGGTGAGCTTGCGGTTGATCTCCTCTATTTCGAGAGCTATAGCGGGATTCTGGATTGCCGAGAAATTGTTGGTGTCGACATATACTATTGTGTCGAGACCTTCGGTGCGGCCGTTGCCGAGGGCCGTGTCGCTGCGGAGTATGAGCTTGTCGTCGGGGAGTGCCATCAGTTCGTGGTCCACAGTGTTCTTGCGGTCTACGATCGGGCGGATCTGGAGCCAGTAGAGGCGACCCTTCAGACCTCCGTCGTTGGTCAGTACGCCGGCAAACTCGATCTCTACCGGGCGGCACATTTCCTCCTGTCCGGTCGACAGCATGAAGCTGATTGCCTCGGCCAACGGGAGTGAATCGTGGCGCAGAATATTGTTGAATGTCACGAGCTTGCGTCCTTCTCCACGGTCAGTATCGCGTATCATGCCGTCGCGTATGTCGAAGGTCGATACCATGTGCTTGAGGGCTCCGGTAGCAGCCACGTCCTGTACCTTGAGGCGAAGGATATTGAAGCCGTCGTCGATGCGAAAGTTCTCCGGTGCGTTGAGGTCGAGACCATACAGTTCGCGCTGGGTGTCGCGGAGGGTGGTAGTGAGTTCGGAGGTCTGAAGCGCATGTGCCGGATGAGCCGGTGAGAATCGCAGACTCACACCGCCGTCGACGATATACTTACCCAGACCTACAGCTACTTCGGCTACACCCTCCTCGGCCTGCTCGGGACCGGTGGGGTAGTAGTTGAGTGAGCGACCTACGCCGGAGAATGACGGGAAGTAGGCATTGCCTACCTTGGTGCCTACCACCTCCTGTATGATTACGGCCATCTTCTCCTGGTCGATGAGATTGGAAGTCGCAGTCATATAGGCTTTGGAGTCGGCATAGAATACGGATGCATATACGCCCTTGATGGCATCTGACAGTACCCGTAGCATCGATTCCTGATTGTCGAGGTGCGGAATCATATATGTGGAGTATATGCCGGCAAATGGCTGATAGTGGGAATCTTCGAGCAGGCTGGAGCTTCGGATGGCAAGGGGGCTGTCGATCACTTCAAGCAGCGAGATCAGATCGTCGGTGAGGCGGTCGGGCAGCTTGGCCTTGAGGAAATTGTCAAGAATCTCGGAATCCGGAACATCGCTCAGGGCTATGGGATAAAGACCATTTTCGGCCATGAACTCATCGAAGATATCGGTGCAGAGCACCACGGTGCGCGGTGTGGTAATGGCGAGTCCGTGGAAGTTGTCGCATTCGGGGTGTCGCTTGATTATCTGGTCGATAAATGCCAGGCCGCGACCTTTGCCGCCGAGCGATCCCTGACCGATACGGGCGAAGTTGGAATAGTGGTCAAACCGGTCTTTGCGGTACACGGCCACCACGCCGCGGTTTTTCATCTTGCGGTACTTCACGATGAGGTCGAAGAATAGTTTGCGTACAGCCGGAGCCTCCTCGACTGAGTAGAAGCGGTGCTGCTTGATCACGTCGGCTATCGGGAAGAGTGCGCGGGAGTAGAGCCAGCGCGATATGTCGTTGGACGACGCGTGGTGGAGCAACGCCGAAGCCGGTATGTCATTGATCTGATACTGCAGATCCTTGAGATTGCGTATGCGTATCTCGCGCCCCGTCTCGGGATCGGTCATCACGAAGTCGCCGAAGCTGAATTCCTTTGCTATGGCCGCCGAGAGGTCGACCGGAAGCTTCTTTGAGTTTTTGTCGAGAAAGACGCATCCGAGGCTTTCGGCCTCCGGACGGTTGGCCGGCTCCGACGATTCGATGATCACAGGCAGATAAGGATTCTCCTTGCGGATCTCGCGGGTAAACCGCAGGCCGGCCTTCGGGTCCTTCTTGCCATCGCGCATGAATGATACGTCGCTGATCACGCCGAGCAGATTCTGTCCGTAGCGGTCGTACATCTCCATCGCCTCCTCGTAGGTACGCGCCAGTATCACCTTCGGGCGTCCGCGCATACGAAGCATCTGTTCGTGCTCGTTGAGTGCCTCGGTAGAGGATGCAAACGATTGCTTCAGAAGATTTTTGTAGATATGCGGTAGCACTGACGAGTAGAATCTCACAGAGTCCTCTATCACGAGAATCATCTGTACGCCCACGCCGTTGATATCGTTGTCGGCATTGCGTCGGTCCTCAAGCAGTTTTATGATGGCAAGCAGCAGATCAACATTGCCCAACCAGGAAAATACGTAATCAATGCCAGTAAGGTCTTCGGACGACAACCGGCGCGATACCTCCTTGCTGAAAGGCGTGAGCACTACGATCGGGAGCGTGGGCTGAATTTCCTTGATGCGGCGCGCGCCGGCAAAGGTGTCGGCGATGTCGATACCTGGCATTATGATCACAAGACCAAAGTGCTTCTGGCGCACCTTCTCCTCGGCTTCGGCTACGGTACTCACACGGGTCACACGTGGAGGGGAACTAAGGTTGAGCGCAACGTACTCGAAGTAAAGCTGTTCTTCAATGCGTCCGTCCTCTTCGAGCATGAAAGCGTCGTAGGGCGATGCCACGAGCAGCACATTGAAAATGCGCTTTTGCATCAGATCCTGAAAGGCCGTATCTTTTAGATATAATTGGCTTAGAGCGTCTTCGTTCACCTTAGTAAATATTTAGCAAACAAAGGTAATAATTTTTTATGCAACTCGCAATAATAGGGCCGATGCGCCGTGCGGAAGAAAGCCGTCGGTAGAAAAATAGTGGAGACAGAAATTTATGGTAAAAATGTCATTGTACGCTTTTCGTGCGGGGATTCCCGCCAATGCACGATGCATAATTCACGATGCACGATTGATTGACAGGGGGTGAGGGGCGGAGCACGATACCGCTATGGTCGTCGTCGCTTGTGGCGGGTGTCGGTGATGATCTTTGGATCGAGGATCTGATCTTCATGGTCTCTGATCAGTATGAGCATCATCGGGCTGTCGGGGTAGGGATCGAGGTAGGGATCCGAGTAGTCGCGGTCGGGATCCGGTGGATGGTTGATCGGCCGCGGTGGCGGTGGCTCGGGAGGGGTGAGGTTCTCTATAAGATGCATCATACGGCACATGTTGGTGGAGCCGCCGAGTACGTGCATGGGCATGCTGCGGTCGATGCGCAGGTGGATGAT
>JAIDTT010000093.1 GCA_029060545.1 Paramuribaculum sp.
CATCGTGAATTGTGCATCGTGCATTGGCGGGAATCCCCGCACGAAAAGCGTACAATGACATTTTTACCATAAATTTTTCGCCCCACAATTTTTCTACTGCCCCGGACAATAATAGTATTAAATGAGTGGTGATGATCCAACGGTAGCCCTGAAAAGAAAGAGAGCGCGACCGATTGGCCGCGCCCCCTTTATGAAATTGATGCCTGTATTAGAGCTGAGGCATCTTGATATTGTCGAGACAAACGGAGAAGTTGGAAGGAGAGGGCTTGTCCCAGGTATCGGCCCAGGTGACGGCAACTTCCACTTTGTTGACTTTGCCGAGGGCTTCGGTGTTGACGGTAGTCCATGCATCGAGCGCCAAGCTTTCGCCATTGCGGAAGTCTGCGAGATACTGCTCTACTGTGCCGGTAACTTCGCCTGCTGCGTCATAGCCGGTGATGGTGAGGAGGCACCAGTCGCCTGCTACCATAGGATCGTAGGAATACCAGCCGATGGTGATATACTGATACATCTCGGTGGAATTCATTACATCGATAGAAGAGATCACGCGCTCTTCGCCGTCGGCAAATGCGAATGCCGGAGCTGCTTCGGCTGAGCTGAGGTAGGAATACTTCTGAACGTAGAGGAACTTGTTGTCGTCGTCGCCGGCGAGAGCCACGCCGTAAGCTTTGGGCGATGAGCTGCTGTCATCATTGATTTCATGTACGTCGGATACCACGCAGCCGCCTACCATGGTGTATCTTTCGGCAAACTGGAATACGCAGTTGAAGTCGGTGTAGGAGCCGCCGCCGGTTACTACATTGGTATTCTTGCCTGCGGGGAATTCGCAGTCGGAGAAGGTGATTACATCATAGAGGATCTCTTTTGTCTTTATGAGTACGTGCTCGGATACTGCTGTGTTTTTGCCGTCGTTGTTGCTTACGGCTGCTACGATCACGTATTCTGTGTCAGGAGTGAGATCGGTGACTTCTACTGTGGTGGACTCGGTGGCCGATGCCTGATTGGCTTCGTTGGCGAGGATCTCCTCTGCGGAGGGAACTTCTTCGCCGGCTTCGAGACATACCCAAGCGCATTTTTCGGCATTCTCGGGAGTAATGGTGAATGTGAGTGTGGTCTGATCTGATTCACCGGCAGCTACGGCAACGGTGGGTTTGATTACGGGGGCATCATTGTCATCGGAGCACGATGCAAGTGCTAAGGCCACTAAGGGCAGTGCAAGTAGATAAAACTTTTTCATTGAATTAATATAGTTTGGTAAAATGTGTTTATTGGACAATATGTAAACCGTTTTATGCGTTATGATGTGATTTTGTTTTGAAATCACGCAAAATTACTAACAATTTGTCAAACGTGCAAGTCGGCTGTTCATATTTTTATGCGATGCAATCAAGACAAAAAAAGAGTGGCATCCTGTAGGACGCCACTCCGTATGTCGTAGTATAAACTGGATTTACTGGATCACCTTGACATTGCCATAGTAGTAGGCGAAACGGGTTCCGGTGATACCGTAGAGCATAGCGGTACATTCCGCTACATAAATGCCGTTGCCTATTCCCTGAGGCTGTGTCACTCTCCAGTTGCCACCGAGAATTGTAGCGTCGGGAGCAGTGGTGCTCTCAAGGTTATATACTACACCATCTAGCCAGGTCAGGGATGACAGCTGGCCGCCGAAAGCCATGTACTTGCCGTATCGCCAATCTACAGCCGGAACTTCGCCCTTGATGTCGTATTGGTCGGGACCGGCTGTACCGGGCAGAGTGGAGAGATAGAGTGTGCGGGGGTCGGATGAGATGTCGATGGTGGCCGAGCGAATGGGGGCGATATTACCCTCTGCAGCGGTATAGATCATATTGCGGGGCTGCATTTCACCTACATAATAACCGCTGGCGTGGATGTCGCCTGATTTGAGCGATATATTGAAGTGAAGATCGTATGTGCCCTGAATGTTCTTTGTGAGCGTGATATAACCTGATGCGCCTTTGCGGTTGGAGTTGTCGACTACTACGGGAACGAGTGCTGCGTTTTGGCGATCAAGGTAGTTGAAGGTAAGAGAGAATGGATAGGGCGTGGTGGCGATATCGAAGGCTTCGCCGTTGAGAAGTTCTGAAGTACCCACGTAGATCTCGATGTTGGCGTTATTGCCGAGTTGTATGTAATTGTTGGCACTGGATACGGAATATGTCAGTGTCATACCGTCGTTCCACGAATTTTTGTAATAGAAAGCGGCGTGGAAGCTGCCGGTTTCGGAGATTTCGCCCGATGATACGGTATATTCAATGGAGCTGCCTTCTACGCGGTTTTCATCAGCTTTGTGGTATGGAGCAAGCAGATGAAGGCTATACTTTGTGCCGCCTTCGAGTGTGGTGAGATCGCACGCGATTTCCATCTTGTCGCCCTGAAGCGAAGATGTCAGAGTGCCTTCAGATAAAGTCTTTTTGTCGCAATCTACTGTAAGGTTGTATTTGCCGAATCCTTTGAGGCCCGATGTGAATAATACGTTATCATCATCTTCGGTGAGGTTGGCGAGGTCAATGGTGGTGCCGATGGCCGATACCGGGAACGTGATTTCGGTACATTCGTCGCTTTCATCGAAATCCATCACTGAGGTGAGACCTGATTTGGGCGATACGAGTACGGTTACGTGGTCGGCAGTCTCGTAAATCATAACTGAGCCCGCTCCTACTTTCTGGCCACCGTTGAAGCTCCAGTAGTTGGTCGACTGGTCGACGCCACCGGGATTGGATGAGTCGGAGTCGGAGTCGCTACAGCTGATCGCAAATACGCTACATGCTACAATAGCAAAGAGCGAACGTAAGAATTTTTTCATAATTTGGTTTATTATTGTGGTTGATAAATTATACTTAAAACATACATTTCCCATTCCGCCGGGAAAAATCGCGATAAAGATACACAGATTTTTTTGATTACCGAAATCCGCTCTCATCTCTGCGACGTCTCATAGACTGTGGGTGCATCGGAATAGGGGAGTGTACCGGACGTAATTATATATAAGTAGAGATCAAAGAGCTGAATATTTAATGAATATACAGCCAAAATGTCGGTTGAGGGAATCGTTTTGGTTAAAATTTATACCGGATATGTGCTTTTTTAATCAAAGTGATAGATAATATGGCATAAATTTCGTACCTTGCAGCCGTTTTTTGAATTTTATCTATTCTTTAATTAATATTTTTTATGAAAAAACTAAACCAATTGTTTGCAACGGCCTGTATGGCTCTGCTGTCGGTTTCGTTTGTCGCCTGTTCTTCGAATGACGATTCTGACGGTCCTGACGTTCCCGCCAACAAGCCCTCTGCCTCGATCATTGCCGGTAATGTAGAGCAGACCTCATTAACCTTTACTGTAACCCCCGTCAATGCCGAGAAGTGTGCATGGGCATGTCTGGCTCCGGGTGAACCCGTACCTTCTGCTCAGGAAATTCTCGCCAATGAACTCAACGTGGTGTCGGCAACCGAACCTACTTTCGTTGAGGTGACCGGCCTTACCGCAGGAACTGAATATACTATCGTGGCTGCTGCCAGCGATGGTACTATCGCTACGGTGTCGGCACCGGTCAAGATGCTGACACTCGACGTCAACAGTCTTGTTGTAAACGAAGTGGGTGCTAATGTAAGCGGTGGCTTCGGCGCTACTCGTGAGGCTTCGATCGTTTTCCGTGTTGGCGGTGATGATCAGGTGGTTATCCCCGTGCTCTACGATAGCAAACTTAAGTATATGCCTGCCGGAACTTATACCGTAGGCTCTACTGACGAGCCTGGTATTATCGACAACTCCAATTATACCTATTGCCACTTCTATTATGGCGGCGAAATTTTGGAGATCAATGATGGAACAATGACCGTTGACATCGTAGATGATGAATATGATATCGACTTCCGATTCACTACCGATGCGGGTGAATTCAAACTTACCTACAAGGGCGAGATTCCCGGTATTGCCTTCTACTTCGATCTTTCGATCCTTTCGGAAGCTCGCCGCGACAGAGTTGAAGGTGAGGTAGCAGGCCAATATTGCATAAAGCTGCTTGAGGGCTCTGCTCGCAACGAAGAGCTTACCCTTAACTTCTATGCCGATCCGTCGTCGACCACTCTCCCCGCCGGTACATATACCGCCGGAACTTCTACCAATCCCGGTTCGTTAGGCCCCGGCACAGAGTTTATGAAGAAAACTCCGACTCTGACTACAGAGGACCTGACTTCCGGTACTGTAGTGGTTACAAAGAATGGCGATGATTATACATTCGATATCAAACTCTACAACGAAGAAGGCTATGAGTATAAAGGTACATTTACCGGAAAGGTTGCCTATATGGTACGCGATGATGACGATCCCTCAGATATGACTATAATCGACTTCAACCGTTGGAGATATGTTCCCGGTAAGTCCGATCAGGCAGCTCATAAGGCAGCATTCTATCTGATCAGCACGAACAACGACTTCCTCAATCTGGTTGTGTATACCAATAGCAGCGAGGTGTTCCTCCCCGCCGGTACATATACCGTAGGTACAGGCACGGAGCCCGGAACCATCGAAGTATGTAAAGATACTTCTCTCGAGCATAAGGTCGATGGCAAGTTCAAAGCCGAACAGATTGCTGCCGGTAATGGTAAGTTAACCGTGACTGTAGATGGCGATACCTATACCATGGTCATGGATCTGACCGTAGAAAGCGGCAAATATCGTTGCAAGTACACTGGCGACTTCCAAATGCAATATTAATATATAGTTCTACATAAACCTAATAGCAGTGCCGGGCTTTGGTCCGGCACTGTAGTTATGACCATCGACGGCGATACATATAAATTCGTGATGGATGTAACCGTGGATGTCGGCAAGTATCGTTGCATCTACGAAGGCAATTATAACATCACCTGGTGATAAATCGCACTAAAGTCCCATAAAAAAGAGTAGCGCCGTGCCTCGTACCGCGCTACTCTTTTTGACCCCGATCCAATAATTGAACCTAATGGACATTTTGACTGATGAAACCCCTGTAATGGACTTTTCTGTGGGTCATCTGAAGTCGTCCGTAATGGAGTAATAAACTGAAAACAGTTGTATTAGTGCAAAGACTGCGCTCGTCGTTTTCACTCAGATGGATACGACCTACAACGGTATCGAGGGAGTCTTTTCCGCTATCAAAAGCTACGCGTACACAAAGGATTGAGTAAAGGCCACAGCAAGAAGCCTATTCACTACCGATATTGTTGAAGTCATTGGCAAACGCACATATATAGCGGTATACCCTATCCGGATTCCACCCCTTCTTAAACTCAATCCGGTTGGATTCAACTTTCTTCTGCCTAAGCAGATCCTCAATATTTATCGGTAGTGCTATTATATCAGTTAATTACAGTAGAATGTGGCTCATCATCGTAGTAGAATCCAGTAGATACATATGAACCAATACGCAAATTACAAAAAAAACAATGATATTTAGGATGAAATATCCCGATAATCAGCACCGTACATTCAAAATATTTAGTAATTTTGCATCTTCCGATAATATAGCCTTATCGGAAGATGAATTATGACACCAGAACAGATAGCTAGGGAAAAAATAGACCGTATGTTTGCGGAGGCTGGATGGGCAGTGGTTGACCGGGATCACTACTCTCCAGAGATATCTGCTGTCGCAGTTGAAGAAGGATTAATGAACGGTAATTGCGAGGCAGATTATCTTCTATTCATAAATGGTAAAGCAGTTGGTGTGTTAGAAGCCAAACGCCAAGAAGTGGATGTGACGGACTCAATTGTAGCAGAGCAAGCCGAACACTATACAAGGAGCGTTCCAAATTGGTGTCAAGTCTGGCAGAATCCATTGCCTTTAGCCTATGTTAGTAACGGTAAGGAGTTATATTACCGTGATTTGAGAGATCCCGATGGCTACTATGAGCCTTTGAAAAAGATACATACCCCCACAGAGATTACTCGAATGTTGGGGATAAAGGATTTCTATGCTGCACTGCCAACCTTACAGAAACGTGGTCTCCGAGATTGTCAGTTTGAGGCAATCTCTGAGCTTGAAAAAAGTTTCCGTTCAGGGCAAGACCGAGCTTTGATGGTGTTAGCTACCGGTGCCGGAAAGACATATACCGCGTGCTTGGCAACTTATCGAATGCTCAATTACACCCCGATGAAGCGCGTGTTGTTTCTTGTTGACCGAAATAATCTTGGCAAGCAGGCCGAAGGGGAATTTGGCACATTTCGCCTGACGGAAAGCGGAGATCCATTGAATACGATATTTGAAGTAAATCGGCTCAAATCAGCAAAAGTAAGGGAAAGCGACCAGGTGGTAATTTCTACCATACAGCGGCTTTTCTCTCTACTTTCCGGCCAACCTATCGAAGATTCTGATGATGATGAAGCTACTGAGGAGATAACATCTGCGATGAGTTTACCTCCGAATCCTCTTTTGCCTCCGGACTTCTTTGATATGATAATCATTGATGAATGTCATAGATCCATTTATGGAAACTGGCGTGCTGTCCTTGAATACTTTAACACGGCTAAGCTCGTTGGTCTTACAGCTACCCCTGTTCCTGAGACTTTGGCTTTTTTCAACAATAATCAAGTAGTAAATTATACTCTTGAAAAGTCAATAGTTGACGGTGTTAATGTTGATTATCGAGTGTATAGAATCAAAACTCAGGCTACGGAGGATGGCGGAGCAATACGAGAAGGAGACAAATTGCGTCGCATCACTCGTTATAATGGAAAAGTCGAGGATATAAAGAATCGAGAGATTAGGAATTATACAGCGTCAGAGCTTAACAGAAGTATAGTAAATCCAGCTCAGATAAAACTTATTTTGGAAACGTATCGCGATGCCGTGTATACAGAAATGTTTACAGATCCGCAGCGCGAACCAAATATGGATTATCTGCCAAAGACACTGATCTTTGCACTGAATGATGCACATGCTACGAATATTGTTAATATAGCTAAAGAGGTCTTCGGAGATCAGATTACGGTAAATCCCGACCGATTTGTGCAGAAAATTACTTATTCGGCAGGAGATAGCAACGCACTTATCCGCTCATTCAGAAATGACAAGGATTTCCGCATAGCGGTTACAGTAACACTGGTTGCCACGGGTACTGATGTTAAACCGCTTGAAGTCGTAATGTTTATGCGTGATGTTGAATCTCAGCCGCTTTATACGCAGATGAAGGGTCGAGGAGTACGCACTGTCGGCGATGAACAATTGCGCAACGTGACTCCCAATGCTCATAGTAAGGATATCTTCTTCTTGGTGGATGCTGTCGGTGTCACTGAACACTCACACACAATCCCTACGCCGTGGGAGGATCAGTCTACTCAGACATTAACTCTACGTCAATTGTTAGAACGGCTGACTCACGGAGAAGTTCATGATGACCATTTACGCCTTATTGCAGGACGATTGGCTAGAATCCATAACAAGGCAACTGAGGAGCAACGCTGTGAATTTGAAAATCGTGCTCATGCATCGATGAGTGATATTTCAGCGAATATCTATCAGGCTCTTGAAGCAGGGACATTACCTACATATCTGAATGTAAATGAGCCTAACAATGAGCGTAAAGGGCTCGTAAGACCTCTCGCCGTTCATCCTGATGCGCGAGAATATCTCTGTGTACTCAATGCAGGTTTCATCAATATCCTTCAGCCCGGTGAGGATTCTCTTATTGAAAAAGGATTCTCTCAAGAAGAGGCTGCTTCCACCACTAAGGAATTTGAAGAATATATAGATTCTCATAGAGATGAAATTGAGGCCTTGAGAATTATTTATAATAATACAGGAGAATCGTTAACCTACAAAGTTCTAAAAGATCTTGATAGGAAACTGCGAGAGGTAAATCATAAGTTTAATGTTTCACAATTGTGGAATAACTACTCTATTCTCAATCCTAAGGAGGTACAGAAGTTCACCACTAAGGAAGAGAAAGACGCATTGACAAATATCATTCAGGTGATACGGTATGCTATGCACCTTATACCGGAACTAAGAAGTCTTCCATCAATGGCAGCTCAGCGCTTTGAACTATGGTGTGGACAGGCTCAGCGACCTATGACTGAAACTCAGAAGGAGGTAATTCGGCAGATTGTCGGATACATCGTAACAAATGGCTCAACAGAGCTAAAGGATGTCCGCGATTACGATAAAACGATTGCCGCTCAAATTATCCGCTCTTTTGGCAATGCCGCATCAGCCAAAGAGGCGATACTCTCACTCTCTCAATTCTTGATATTTAATAAAAAAGCAGCATAATCATTATGGCTAATAATATATCCACGCCTCAGTCTTTAACAAAGAAAGTCTGGACGCTTGCAACGACACTTGCCGGACAAGGTATAGGTTTCACAGATTACATTACTCAGCTTACATATCTTCTTTTCTTGAAGATGGACGATGAGAATGTAGAGACCTTCGGCGAGGACTCTGCTCTTCCCACCGGGTGCCGATGGAGCGACTTAAAGGGAGAAATGGGTGAAGATCTTGTAAATACATACGAGAAGATACTTGACACTCTAAGTAAAGAAGATAATCTTATCGGTACCATATATACTAAAGCACAAAACAAAATAGATAAGCCTGTATATCTAAAGAAAGTGATTGATATGATTGCCGAAGAAGATTGGCTTATTATGGATGGCGATGTTAAGGGTGCTATCTATGAGGGCATTCTTGAAAAGAACGGGCAAGATAAAAAGAGTGGCGCAGGTCAATATTTCACACCCCGCTCTCTGATTCAGGCAATGGTTGATGTCACCCGTCCACAAATTGGCGAAACTGTCCTTGACCCGGCTTGTGGAACCGGTGGTTTTCTTCTTGCAGCCTACGATTATATGAAGGCCCAATCAGCCGACCGTGAGAAACAAGATTTTCTAAAAAATAAATCCCTTCATGGTGTTGATAATACCGCACTTGTCGTTACGCTTGCTTCAATGAATCTTTATCTGCATGGCATAGGCACTGACCGTAGCCCTATAGAATGTCGAGA
>JAIDTT010000094.1 GCA_029060545.1 Paramuribaculum sp.
AAAAATGTCGTCAAAACTACTACTTGAGATGATGGTTTATCATGGTATCAAAAGTCGTCGGTTGAATTAAGGTTGCTTTCAAATTCTCTTAGGATCTATATATATTGAGGTCTATTACCGTAAGTGAGTGTCATGGGGAAAGTGAGGAGAGAGGAGGGAAGGAAGAGAGGAGGATGATTATCGTGTCGGGATCCGGTGTCGGTCTCAGCGGATAGCGATTTTGTGAGCGGTGCCGTCGGCTGCGATGGCTACGTAGATACCGGCCTGGGTGGGAGCGCTTACTTCTACACCGTTGAGGTTGAAGAACTGTACGTACTCGGCTGCTGCGGCGGCGTCCACGGTGATTTCATCGTTGTCGGCCAGTGAGCTGCGGAAGTAGGAGGGCTGACCGATGTACTTGCGGGTGCTCGATTCGAGAGCCTTGAGGGTGTAGGTGACACCGTTCTGGAGGTCGGAGCCTTCGTATTCGAAGGTTACGGCTGCGGTCTCACCGGCCTTGATGCCTACGAACTGCTCGGGGAGCTTCACTACCTGCTGGCTGCCCTGGAAGATCACGCCGGCGATGTTTTCTGCGTAGTAACCCGATACACATTCGATGTAGACGGTTACGGTCAGGGGCTCGAAGGATACCTCTTCGGGACGGTTCTGGTTGCTCTGGGCGAAGCCGTTGATGCCGTTGCCGAGGTCGACTGCCATGTAGATCTCTGCGCTGCCGGCGGGCATTGCCTCTACGGTCACGTCGATGGGGGTGCTGATCATCGAGCCGTCGGCTTCGATCAGGGCTATGGTGTACTGGCCGGGAGTGAAGGTGGCGTTGAACTTGCCTACCCACTCGAAGTATTTGCTTTCGCCGGCGTAGAGCTGTACGTTCACGGAGGGTGCGGTGGCTACGCGTACGCCGTCCTTGTAGAGTGCGGGAGATACGCTCTGGAAGTATTCGTCGTCCTCGGTGGTGAGGGTGGCGCCCAGGCCGAAGGTCTGGCCGGAGAATACGGGGGAGAGGAGCTCTACTTCGGTAGCGGTGGCTTCGGTGGCGGTGCCGTTGATGAAAGTGAGGCCGTCGGCAGATGCGATCAGAGTGCTGGTGCGGCTCTTGCTCATCTTCACCAGACCGTCGGTGATCCAGTTGCCCTGTGCGTCACATACGGCGGGGGATACTGTCCAGGTGCCTTCGGTGGGGAACAGGGTGGAATCCATCTCGTAGTACATCACTGCGGAGCCGTTGATGAGGTTGCGTACACGGCTCTCTGCTACGTAGATCTCGCGGCCGTCGGCGTTGGTCAGGCGTACACCGAAGGTGGCGGCTGCCTTGTTGTAGTTGCAGAGGATGATGCCATGGGGATCGGAAACCTTTACGTTGCTGCCGTTGAGAGCGATGCTGAAGCCATTGGTGAAGGTAGGTACGGGCTGTGCGTATGTGTCTTCCTGTGCGGGCTGGATACCTACCACGATGGTCTGCGATGCGTTGTAGCCGCTGGTGCTGCCGCCTACGCCCTGGTTCGAGGGATTCATTGCCATTACTGCGAAGTAACCGTCGGAGGTTCCGTTCCAGCCCCAGTTGATGTGGAGGTATTCGGTGTCGGTGGTAGAGGTGTAGCCGTCGGCGATGAAAGCGTGGCCGATGGTGCTGTTGGTACCGGTGTAGAGAACCGGGCGGCCGGCCTGAAGCTCGCTGTAGATGATGTCCATCCAGCTCTCGTAGCTGTAGTACTCGCGGCTGAGCAGGCGAAGGTTCTGGTCGTAGCCGAAGTTGGTGATCATCGCCTTGGCGGCCTTGTTCATCGATGCGGTGCTCGCGGATACACCGTAGGTGGTCTGGGCGCTTACGCCGATTGCGTATACCAGAGTGGAGATGGCGTCGTTGGCCTCGGCGTCAGTGCTGTTGAGGAAGCTCTTCTTGGCCATCTTGTCCCATGCGAAGTTTACGCTTGAGAAATCCATCTCGCAACGTACGCCCTTGTTGGTGTAGGTCTTCGAACCGGCACCGGTCATCGGGTAGCGGAAGTAGTTCATAACCTGTGCTACGGCGATCGATACACAGCCTGCTGCGGTAGCCTGACCGTCGAGAACGGGAGTCTTTGCGTTGTAGGGTGCGAGCTGACCCCAGGTGGTGGTGAGCATGGGAGCGATGGCGCTGCGAGATGCGGCTGCGATCAGGCGGCGTACGTTCACATACTCATAGTCGCCCTTCGATGCTGCTACATTTGCGCTGTAGTTCTCGAACAACCACTTCATGTTTTCGGGCATGTCCTCTTCTGCGGGAAGGCTGCCCTTGTCTGACCAACCGAGTACGGCTACCGGAGCCTCGTCGTCGGCTGCTACCACTACGTAACCACCCTCGGCACGGTTGAAAGCGTATATGGTGTTCATCTCACCCTCGCTCATGGTGATCACCGGTTCGGCTGCCACGGATACGGAGTTGATGCTCATCATCGGAGCGGAAGCGGAGGCGGGAACCATCGAGGTACCGAGGGCGTAGGCCTCAGCGACGCTGAGCTGACGGGCAGTAGCTGTGAAGCAGGTGATTGCGAGGGGAAGAAGAGTGAAAAGAGCTTTCATCGGGATTGGTTGTTTAGTAGTTGACGACTTTTGTTTCGGTTGTTTGACTATACAACTACAAAAAGATGACATTTGTTTGTCATTTGTGTTACAGAAACACAACATTTATTGTAACAATTTCGTCACAACGCTA
>JAIDTT010000095.1 GCA_029060545.1 Paramuribaculum sp.
CTGACAAGATACTCGGTTTGCCGCCTGCCATAGCAATAGAGCAGAAGGTGAATACTCGCAATCCGCGAAGCACCGTAGGCACGTCTACCGAAATATATGACTATCTGCGTCTGCTGATGGCACGTGTTGGCACGACCTACTCCCCGGTGAGCGGTGCCGAAGTCACTCGCCATACTCCGTCCGATATGGTGGAGAAAGCTCTGTCATATCCTGAAGGCACACGTATCGCTGTGGCTGCACCTATCTCATTACCGGAAGGTCGCAGTTTCCACACCCAGCTCGACATATACCTCAAGGGGGGCTACACGCGACTGGTGAGGAATGGCGAGTTTGTCAATATCGCTACTCTGATACAGAGCACCAACCTGGCCGAGGAGAATCCGGAGTCTTATCTGCTGCTTATCGACCGAATGAGCGTAGATACCGCGCCCGATGAGCAGAGCCGACTGGCCGAGGATGCCGAGACAGCTTTCTTTGAAGGCCGCGGCAAAGCGGTGCTGCTGGTATGGCAGCCCGACGGCATCGTTGCCACTCACGACTTTTCGATACTGTTCGAGGCAGACGGTATTACATTCCGCGAGCCTACCGAACAGATGTTTAACTTCAACAATCCTTACGGCGCCTGCCCGGTATGTGAGGGCTTCGGCAAGACGATGGGTATCGACGAGCGTCTGGTGGTGCCCGATCCGTCGCTGTCGGTATTCGACGACGCGGTAGTGTGCTGGCGCGGAGAGAAGATGAGTGAGTGGAAGCGTGCGTTTATTGCCATCGCATCCAAGATCGACTTCCCTATCCACCGCCCATACGGCGAACTTACTCCGGAGCAGAAGCGCATACTTTGGGAGGGGTACGGATCTTTCACCGGTATCAACGGCTTCTTCAAGATGGTGGAGGAGAATCTCTACAAAATCCAGTATCGCGTGATGCTGGCGAGATACCGCGGCAAGACGACTTGCCCCGAATGTCACGGCACACGTCTGCGTCCCGACGCCCAATATGTGAAGATCGACGGTATGACCATATCCGATATGGTGGCTATGCCTGTCAACCGACTCTATGAGCGCATCCGCGCCATCGACTTCTCTGCCGATCCGGCCAAGCAGGCCATATCCGAGCGTCTGCTCAAGGAGATCACGCAGCGGCTGGAATTTCTTATCGACGTAGGTCTGGGTTATCTGACGCTCGACCGACTGTCGTCAACGCTCTCAGGTGGCGAAAGTCAGCGTATCAATCTCGCTACTTCGCTCGGCAGCTCGCTGATGGGTTCGCTTTACATCCTCGACGAGCCGAGCATCGGCCTCCACAGCCGCGACACCGAGCGTCTGATCGGTGTGCTCCGCAAGCTGCAGCAGCAAGGCAATACCGTAGTGGTTGTGGAGCACGACAAGGATATAATCCGGGCTGCCGACAATCTTATCGACGTAGGCCCGGATGCAGGCAGCCACGGCGGTCAGATAGTCTATTCCGGTCCGCCCGTGCCGACAGATGACGCCGAGCATTCGAGTTATACACTCGATTACCTCAGCGGTCGCCGAGCCATTGCCGTGCCGGGCCATCGCCGCCGATGGCGCAACTTCATAGAGCTGAAGTCGGTGACCGAACACAATCTAAAGAATATCGACGTGAAATTTCCACTCGGAGTGATGACGGTAGTAACGGGTGTGAGTGGCTCGGGCAAGTCGACACTCGTGCGTGATGTGCTCTATCGCGCGCTTGCACGCCATTTAGGCGACGCCGTGGATGCTCCAGGCGCCCATCGCTCGCTCTCGGGTGATCTCAAATCGATAGGCGCAGTGGAGTTTGTAGACCAGAATCCTATCGGCAAATCCTCGCGAAGCAATCCGGCCACTTACCTGAAGGCCTTCGACGAAATCCGCCAACTGATGGCCGAGCAGCAGGGCGCGAAGCAGATGGGCTTCGGTCCCGGCTACTTCTCCTTCAATACCGAGGGCGGACGCTGCGAGCAGTGCAAGGGTGAAGGTACCATCACTATCGAGATGCAGTTTATGGCTGATATCACTATCGAGTGCGACCAGTGTCACGGCAAGCGCTTCCAGCCCGACATCCTCGATATCCGCTACCGCGACAAGAACATCTCCGATATACTTGACATGACAGTGGACCGAGCTATCGAATTCTTCTCGGAAGGTACCGGCACGACTGAAAAGAAAATCGTGCGCCGTCTGTTGCCGCTCCAGCAGGTAGGCCTCGGCTACATCAAACTCGGGCAGAGTTCTTCTACCCTGTCGGGTGGTGAGAATCAGCGCGTGAAATTGGCATATTACCTGTCGGTAGACAAGTCGAAACCCACAGTGTTCATCTTCGACGAACCCACCACGGGTCTGCACCTCCACGACATCAATACTCTGATGAATTCTTTCAACCGTCTTATCGACGCCGGCCATACCGTAATCGTGATCGAGCATAATATCGACGTGATCAAGTGTGCCGACCATATCATCGACATCGGTCCTGAAGGTGGAGAAGAGGGCGGACAAGTGGTAGTGACCGGCACCCCCGAAGAGGTGGCGGCCTGCGAGGCATCATACACCGGACGCTATCTGCGTCAGGAGATGAAGGAGTCCTTGAAACCTAAGAAATAGAGGATGCCGTCGAGGCCGATGGTCGATATCGACTGATCGGCCGTAGCCTTCACTTTCGGCTTGGCGTGGAATGCTATGCCGAGACCGGCGGTGGCAAGCATAGGCAGATCGTTGGCTCCATCGCCCACGGCTATGGTTTGCTGGATATTAAGATTCTCTACCTGTGCTATCAGGCGGAGCAGTTCGGCCTTGCGCTTGCCGTCTACAATATCCCCGACGTATCGGCCCGTAAGCCTTCCGTCGGCATCGACTTCAAGTTCGTTGGCATACACATAGTCGAACCCGAAGCGCTGCTTGAGATAATTGCCGAAATATGTGAATCCGCCGGAGAGAATCGCCGTCTTGTAGCCTGTGCGCTTCAGCACCATCATCAGCCTGTCGAGGCCTTCGGTAATGGGCAGCGACTCGGCTATCTCACGCATCACGCTTTCATCGAGTCCCTTGAGCAGAGCCACCCGGCGAGTGAAACTCTCGGTAAAGTCGATCTCTCCCCTCATGGCTCGCTCGGTGATGGCACGTACCTCCTCACCTACTCCGGCGCGTTCGGCAAGCTCGTCGATCACCTCCGTGCCGATAAGTGTCGAGTCCATATCGAAGCACACCAGACGACGGCAGCGGCGGAAGATATTATCTTCCTGCAGCGAGATATCCACATCGCCGTCGGAGGCGATCTTCATCAGAGCGCTGTGCATCGCGCGACTGTCGTCGGGACATCCGCGCACCGAAAACTCCACACACGACTTACCGAGCTTCTTCCGACGCTCCTCCTCTTCGAGAGGCATACGGCCGGTGAGGCGCTTAATCGCATCGATGTTCATATTCTGGCGGGCTATCTCGGCACTGACCTGAGCTATATGGCGGGCGGAGAGATGCCGGCCGAGCAGGGTGATGATCCATCGGTCTTTGCCCTGCTTGCTCACCCACTCATTGTAGTCGCTCTCCTCGATCGGGGAGAACTTCACTTCCACATTGAGTTCGTAGCCCTTGAACAGCAGATCCTTCATAATATCGCCGGAGCGCGAGCTGTCGGTCTCAAAGAGGATACCGAGCGACAGATTGTGATGGATGTCGGCCTGGCCGATATCGAGGATCTGCGCCTCGTGGGTGGCCAGCACATCGGAGAGGGCGGCCGTCACGCCCGGGCGGTCGATACCGGTTACATTGATCATTATCAGTTCGCGGTGCAGTGTGTCGCTATTGTTGGATGCCATATCAGTGAGTAGTATGATATTCGATTAAGCCTTGCAAGGGGCGGGTAATTATTTTATCAATTCGCAGTCCGCGGTCTGTGGCGGCGGCTTCGAGTTCGGTCCGGAACACTTCGGCAAGCGAGCCTACAAAGCCTATCGGCAGATGGCGGGCATCGGGGTAGCGCAATACGTTGCGGTCGAGGAAGCGTCCAAACTCCTCCACTACCATCTCACGCATCCCCGGCACATCGATATGCTCGCGGATGAACCGTGTCTGTGAAGCTAAAAACTTGTTGGCCTCCGGTCGACGGTACACCGCCTCCACAAGTCCGGCATAGTCGCAGCCGGTGGTTGCCTGCCATTCGTCCCACAGGCAGGGTGGGAGAAGTCGCTTGAGCATATCTCCGATCAGACGTTTGCCCAGTGCCGAGCCGGAGCCTTCGTCACCAAGAATGTAGCCGAGCGGAGGGATGTTGTCAACGAGCTCACCGTCGGCTATTACGGCACTGTTGGATCCGGTGCCGAGTATGCAGGCGATACCGCTTCCGGTGGGGAACACCGAACGTGCGGCTCCAAGCAAATCGCTATAGGCATGCACTTCCGCACCCGGCAGCAGCGAGCCGAGGGCACGCTCTACATTGGGGATAATATGGGGAAGACAACCGGCACCATAATAATAGCACCGGTCGATATTGTCGTTATCGGTAAGGGTGACGGATAAGCGTAGCGCAAACTCATCGGCAAGGGAATCAGCCGCAACGAGAGCGGGATTTAATCCGGGTGTGGTAAAGATTATGGGATTCTGACCGCAATCCTTGATCACGGCCCATTCGATCTTGGTGCTTCCGGCGTCGGCAATGAGTTTCATAGCTGCGAATCTACGAAAAAAATGCCTAACGGCAAAGTCGGCTTGAAAAGATGGCGGAAGCTTACTGCACGTGATCGGCAGGCAAGGAGGCCGTGCAGTCGAGGGATGTGCCGAGAATGCGGCGAGCGCCTACGAAGTGCTTCTGATAATATCCATTGTCGGGGAAGCGCTGATACACTACTCCGCGCTTGGTAGAAGCGTGGATAAAGGTACAAGAGCCGGCTGCATTGTCGACCGACACTACCATAGCTACATGACCCACACGACCGCGGCCACTGGTGCTCGACGAGAAGAAGAGCAGATCGCCGGGGCGGAGGTTGCCCATAGCCACACGCTCGCCCTGAGTAAACTGCTCGCTGGATGAGCGGTGAAGATCAATGCCGAAACTGCGATACACATAGCCTACGAATCCGCTGCAATCGAATGCGTTGGGACCGCTTGCGCCCCACACGTAGCGTGTGCCGAGAAAGCGTTCGGCATAATTGACCATCTTGGAAGCCAAAGGATGACCGATCACGGGAGCGGGCGAATTGAGCATAGCCACGCGCAGCTCCTCAAAGGGATTGTTGGTGCGAGCCATTACAAGAGACGCCGATACAAATGAACCTTCGGTCGACACATTGGAATTGATGGCACGCTCAGCAATCTTGAGATGGGCTTCGGGGAGTCGCTGTGCTTTCGCCGGTGTGGCGATAGCGAGAATACATATAGAGGCTAAAATCGTGACTATTTTGGCAAGCTTCATTGCAAGAGATAATGCGGTTAACAATTCTAAACAGCTGCGCTTCCGCGCTTACTGATCACTTATACAAAGTTAGCTCTTTTTTACCTCTCTCGCAAGTTGTCAATATCCATTGAATCAATTGATTAACATTTAAAAGTGTTTTCGATGGAAATTAAACACAATTTAGAGATTGTGACCTTGTGTTAATTTTCAGCCAGCTTTGGAATGGTTTTAATACAAATATTAACCTTTATTAAGGATTGCCGTCTAATCATGCACACTTCCTTGCCAAACTTGCAAAAATGTGCATGAGGAGCTTTGTAGTTTACATTTGTAAAACGACGGCTCGAAATCAAGGACTATTCCACCCCGAACCGATGACTTTTTGCTATGCCGACTCCAGATCGCGGGCTATGGAACGCAACTGACGTTTTATGCGCTGATCTATCCGATAACCTATAGCGAAACCAATCACACCACCCATCACACCACCCGCAACGGCCCCCGGATCGTAGCTCACGTAGTAGAGAATCATACCAATTATCGCTATGGCCACCGGTAGCAAAATCCACTTCATATACATTCGCCAGCTCATGATACGCTCCACTCTTGCCATGACATCCGCAGCCGATGATGAAGCTATGTCGACATCCTCAGACGCGAACTTAAGCTTGAGATTTCCCATCATGCACGCTCCGAAATACACGCAGGTGACAATAACAATCCATAGCGGCATACCGAGCGCCAGCATATTGGCAGGCACTACTACGCAGCACATAGCCGAAAGAATCGTGAGCAGGATAAAGGTGCGGCGCAGTTTATACAGGTGGGATTTCTTATGGGCATCGAGTCCTTTCCAGATATTGTCGGAAGGCTGTGCATTGCTCAATGCCTGCCATTTGGATTTCATATCTTCAAAGTCGGTCATAGCGGTATGCTTATTGGTGTGTGGTGGTTTTTTTAGATTTCAGAATTAGCAAGTCGCTGCTTGGCGCGGTGAAGCCTTACGGCCACGTTGGCTTTTGTGATACCCACGAGCGATGCGATATCGTCGTAGGAATATTGATCGAGCCATAGGAGCACAACGGCCTTATCGATTCGGCTCAGACGACTTATCATCGAATACATCTCGGCCAGCATGGCGTCGGTAGTCATTTCGCCCTGAGTAGCAGATCCAAGTTCGCCCGGCGGAACAGTGTCGAGGCTATAGCTGTCGGGACGACTGCCGTAGCGACGGATATACGACACGCAGGTATTGATGGCCACGCGGTAGATCCAAGTTGACAGTTTGGAATCGCCCTTGTAGCTTCCCAGGCCCTCCCATATATTGGTGAGCACCTCCTGACGCAGGTCCTGAAGGTGATGGGAGTCTTCGGCATACATATAGCAGACCTTATTGATAAGGCCGGAATGCTCGGCAACTATACTGTCAAAATCCGGTTTCATACATCTATATGACGCACGAATCGGTCTAAAATTACACCGCTTCACAAAAATTTTGCTTTGTAAGGGATTTGAATTAAATTTGCAAGGCGCAAAGAGATGCGCATACATACATAGTAATAAGAAGCGTTTCGAGCTTTATCCGCCTAAGGAAATCGCCAATTTTCATTTACAGATAAGGATACAAGCAGACATCGAACGCTCATGCTTGTCGTATATCCACTCCCCGACAAGGGGTATCGATATTCGATTAGGCGTGGGAGTGGATTGTCTATTTATCTGTCAGGCGTTTGGCGATGCCTCCTTAGGGATAGACAAGAACATCATTCCACGCTTTTCTTTTTATTCACCCCTAAACAAAACGTCAAATCGGGAATGGAGGCGACACAAATGACTATGTTCCAAAAATTACTTATCCTTGCCACTTTGTCCACAACCGCCTTCACAGCATCGGCACAATGGACACTCTCAGGCAAAAAAGTCGGTGACAGAGAATTTACGGAGAAATCATCGGGCGTCTATGAGTTGTCGGTGGGCGCCGATACCATCTACGGACGATTCCTTTTGAAAAATGGCGACGACATCCTCTACGGAGCTGAAAACACCTACGTTTGCGGTAGCGTGCCTTACTCCTACACGACCGAAGGCGACAGCCTCATGCTCGGCTCGCCAGTGGTCAATGCGGTGTTCACCCTCGACACTTCAGCCGGCACGCTGACGGTAACCGGGGATGTACAGCCACTGACTCTGCGCGGCAATGCCAAGGGCGCATATTGGAATCCATTTGTTATGCTGCCGCTTGACTATCAGGGAAACGGTATCTACACCTGTAAGAATCTGCAGATGATTGCCCGCGACTTCACAATCTGTATGCTCACGGCTCCCAAGACAATGGATTTCGACGCCGCCGCTTCATCTCTGTATCCATATCGCTTTTCAGGCGCTACCGTCACTGCAACCAATACATTGAAATGGGGCGTGCCGGAGAAGATATACATAGCACCCCGAGGTTCGTCGGTCAATCTTTATTTTCCTGTCCAGACCGCCCGTGTAGATCTTACCGTCAATCTTATTGACGTGACTATCACGGCCACCGGCGGCTACAATCCTCCACAATCCACGCTCTACCTTATCGGCGGCAATGTGGCACATGAATCTGAAGAAATAGCCTGGAGCGACAGCGGATGCGCCAAAGGCATCTCAATGACGAGAACCGAGGTGGGCGACACTGTATCATACACTATTGACGATGTGAAGATCCGCACATCAGTACCCGACGCCGATACAGACTCTCCACAAGGCCAGATTGAGATTGCAAGTAACCTCGGCTCATGGCAAGAAATACAGGATGGATACTGCTTCGGTTGGGAACGCCAGACACGATTGCTGACCCTCAACGCTAACAACACTTGCTCGACCGGTGTGCGCGATGCAGGCGATTTGGCCACTCCCCTCCAACTGCCTACCGGCACCTACAATATCGCTTTGGCCTTTACGCCTACGGCACAGCCAACATTAACTGCCGTACAGACAAGCACAAGCGCTCTCGAGAGTGTCATCGCCGACGAAGTAGACAGTAATGCGCCTACCGAGTGGTTTGACCTCGAAGGCCGCAAGATTGCAGAACCGACAGCCAGCGGTGTCTATATCCGACATAAAGGCTCTGTGTCGCAAAAGGTATGGATATTCGTCGGTCAATAATCCCGACTCACACACTATTTCCGCGGAGAGGGTGCCCCTACGGCATCCTCTTCGTCTCTTTTATGAGAAACTCAGCGACAAAATTAAGAGCAACCGTAATACGTCGCTTGGCTTGAGGGCGGCTGATCGAGCGATCAGCCCTACATCAGCCGGGAATCTGCCTTATCGCGAAGCGATATCCCTACGAAGTTGTAGAAACCTGAGAAAATTTATGGTAAAAATGTCATTGTACGCTTTTCGTGCGAGGAAGCTCGGATAATGCACGATGCACGATGCACGATGCACAATTGATTGATTTTGACGGAGGCAGGCGCCTGTGGCGCTGTAGCCTCCGCTCCGGGCTAACGCTGTAATTCCTTTGTCGTTGCGTTAGTTTTTTGTGGGACAAACTCAATCCGAGGGTTGAGGGGCGGAGCACGATACCGCTATGGTCGTCGTCGCTTGTGGCGGGTGTCGGTGATG
>JAIDTT010000096.1 GCA_029060545.1 Paramuribaculum sp.
GTGTAGATTTCGGGTACTGCGCCTACTTTCTCACCGGATACCTGTACGTAGTAGCCGAACATACGTTCGTTGGCGGTACCGCGGTCGATGTAGAGGGTGTAACCGCCTTCATTGGGCAGACCGTTGGGCACGTGGATGGTGTGACCGGTCTCGGTGAGCACTGTGCTGCCTTTTTCGTCAACAAGGGTCCAGGTGGCGGAAGCGTGCTGCGGATCTACGAAACCGATGCTGAAGGATTCGTTGGCCTTGAGCACGGGCTTGTCGATCTGGATATTCTCGTTCATCGCGTAGGAAGGCTTGGCCAAGTAGTCGCTCCATGCGATCGCGGATTCGCTGCGGGTGTCGGCACTGACGGCGCTTACACCGAAGCGTACTTTCTTGTTGCCGCCGAGGGTGACGGGGCACTTGAACATCAGACCGGCCCAGGAGGTGGTGACACCCATGAAGGTCTCGGGACCGCCCTCTTCCTGTGCATACATCTTGAACATCGATACATTTACGTCGGCATTGTAGACGGGTGTACCGGCTGCACGGCCTTTGCCGCCGTCCATTGTCCATACCATCTTGGCGTCTACGCCATACTGGTTGCTGGCAAGGATCTTGGTGTTGGTGATCTGGGGAGCGGCGGGGGTAACGGAGTTGGAGATCACGTCTTCGGATGCGGTAGCCTTGCTTGAAGGATAGATACCGAATTCACCGAGGAGGATCTCGAGGTTCTTGGCGTTCTTGAACTCAAGAGCGATGACACCGATACCGCCGTTGGCAGTCTTATAGTTGTTGGCCTGAGCCGACGAAAGGTTGAACACTTTGGTCACCCAGCGGTCGGAACTGTTGATGTCGAAGCTCTGATCGGCTGCGTCGCTGCTTCCGGCTACGGTGAGCACGCCCTTGATTGTGGTCTTGGCGTTGGAGGGATCGTTGCCCTGGGAGAGCACGAGGTTGATGTCGGCTTCGCCGTTGAGCAGACGGTAGCGTACTACGATCTTGTTGTTGGCGGCGGGGATGATGGCCGACTTGAAGAGGTGGAGATATTCGGTGGATGCGGAGCCGGAGATCTTCAGACAGGAACCGCCTACGTAAGCGTCGTCCCAGATGAAGTTGGCCTGCAGACCCTGAGAATCCTTAGCCACGGTAGATGCCATGAAAGTGGGGGCGAACCAGAAACGCCAGGTGGGCATATAGTCCTGTACGCCGAGGGAGTACCATTCGTTGTCGCTCAGGCGCTGACCCTTCCAGTTGAAGAAGGTACCGTTGCCGAGGTTGAAGAATGTGTAGAACGCTTCGTTGGCGATGGTATGGTTGATTGCGGAAGCGGCGTTGCGATAGGTGGAGATACCCTGCCATTCGTCGTTCGGGCGATGGCCCTTGTTGTCGATAGTGGCGAGGTGAACGGCAGGGTTGCGCACGCCGTTGGTGAAGAACTTCTCACAGAGGTCGAGATAATACTGCTGACGTGCGAGCGAGTTTGTACCACCGGCACCGCGGCCTTCCCAGAACATATTGCGTGTGTGAGCGCCCCAGTAGCCGATCGATACGTTAGTGCGGCCGATACGACTGTAGGCACCGCTATAGGATTTGGGCTCACCACCCTGCATGTTACAGCCTGCGTAGTAGTAGAAGGGTGCACGACTATTGCCGGAACGGGCGTTCTTGGCACGGGTGGGGACGTTGTCGAGGCTATTGCTGTTCCAGTTGTAGTTGGAGAACATCGAAGCATCCTTGAACATACCGCTCTGGTTGTTGAGAAAGTTGTCGAAGCTATTACCTGCACCGTCGGTGGTACCGTCGTACCATAAGTTTTCAGCGGTGGGTATACCCTGCTGGCTGTAATAGTTATTAATACTCTTGTGAGTATTGTTGAGGTTGTTCATTACGGTGGTGGAGGTGGACCATTCGGAGTTGTAGGTCAGACCGTCGACGCCATGATAGAGAAGGAACTTGGGAACGGTGGTCTGGTTCTGATTGTAGAGCGAACCGAGGCCGTTGAAACATGAGGTCCAGTTGGAAGGTACGCTACCCTGAGGCACGCTTGCCACACCGGATACGCCTACACCGTTCTTGTGAGCTGCGTCGGCGAATGCGCCGTCAACCCATCCGTAAGGGCCGGAGAAGTTGCCGAAATGGTCGATGTAGCTCCAGCAGGAGAATGCTTCACTATCGAACTGTGCGTTGGGAAGAGCCCAGAATGAGGGGTCGCCGATGGGCACCCACCACATGATGCGCTTGTCGTTCTCGGCGGTGAGGTTGTTCACGTCGCCGGCGCCATAGCGTTCGATGCGGGTGCGGGGCTTCACGCGGGAGGTAAAGAACTCTTCGTCTTCCCACGCTTTTGAGTCGATGGTGATGTTGCCAGATCCACCATTCCATGCATTGATGTAATTGTAGAGCTGGTCTGATGAGGGGTTCTGTACATAACCGGTCTGCAGAGACTGGGCCTGTACTACCGAACCGAGGGCCAAAAGGCCACCAAGGAGAGATAGACTTTTTCTCATGACATTAAACAATTTGGTTTAGCTTATAATTATTAATTATTTTATTGATAATCGATTGTCGTTGCCATCAGCGCTTCGGAGACTCGATTGCATCGATGAGGATGCGCACGCGCTGGCGAAAATTGTGCATTGATTGGCTGCAAATATATGAATAAATTTTTTAGTACATATATTTCGACAAAAAAAATTTCAACTTTTTTTTTAATTTTTTTACCTTGCGCGTACCCGGCTCCCGGAATACGGGAGTCGGGGATTGCGCTTGGGCTTATAGATCGTGATTTTTAATTACACTTCAGGGTATTAGTCACCACAGGTGAGCGGGATATTATTGAAAATTACCTTCGTACCGTTGGGGAGAGTGAGTGTACCGGAGATGTGCCAGAGGAGGTCGCCATCGTCGTAGGTACCGCCATCGAAGGTGATGGTGAGGTCGTACTCACAATCGCTGAAGGAGCTGGTGAATTCGGCTTCGGCATCGGAACCGGAGAAGTGACCTGCTACAGCGTCGAAGTCATTTTCCTCTACATCGATGGGCAGTGTGAAGCTATCGTCGCCATTAGCATCGAAGAAGAAGTATACGCCTTCGGCGATGGATACCTGCCATTCGGCTTCGTCGGAGATCTCAATATCGGTAGCGGCAGCAATGTTGATGGTAGCGGGCTCGGATACTACATCGCCGTATGCGGCGGTGAAGCTTACTTCGCCTGCGCCCGTAGCTTTAACTACGATGGTGTTGGGATCGTCGGCCTTAACACTCCATTCGACGATGTCGGGGTTGGAGCAGGTCCACGTGAGGGGCTTGGTATTGGACATACCAGAGCTCAGACGTACGACGGCCGACAGTTCGAAGGAGGAGCCGGACACAGCTTCGCTTGAGTAGCTCTTCCAAGTGATGCTGCGACAAACGTCGACAACGTGTATGGTAATGTTGCGTGTCTTGTCGAGCGCGGTAGCGGTAGCCACTGTGGTGCCTTCGGATACGGGTCTGAAGCTATAGCTGTAGCCTTCGCCGTGACCGAGGAATTCGCAAATCGAGGGATCGGCTACGGTGACGGTGGGAATGTGGAACTCGAAGGATGCTTCGGGCATAACCTTGATATTGACGTCGCCATTGCGGCCGAGTTCGAAAGTCACTTCATCGATTTCATTTTCGTTGATATCCATGAAGATGATCTCATCGACGGGATGGCTTACGTTGTAGTTCTCTACCTGGAGGTTGCAGACACATGTCCAGAAGGGGGTATAGTAGGTGATGACCGACAGGCCTTCGCGGGCACCGGAGCGTACGCGGAGGTAGGGTACGAAGCCACCTTTGTAGTTGGTATCGATGTAGTCTTCTTCAACTACTACGGAGGAGCCGTCGACTTCCCAACGGAACCAGCCTTCGTCGTGGCAAGCCATGGCGCGGCAGATATCCTCGGCCCAACCGCCCTCAACACCGATGCACAGACCGAGGTCGAATGTAGAATTGATATCGATGGTCTGGAAGAGCATAGTCTGCTTGATATTGGAGGGGTTTGGCTCACCGGCGAGGGGACGCTTGCCGTCGACTTCAAAACCGGGAGAGAGCGAAGGACATACATAGATGGGTACTTCGGCGGATACGCTCTGACCGGCCAGCGAGGGATCGGGATGCGAGAGGGTGACACGGCATACTGCCTTACCGGCCAGACGGGGTGCGGTATAGATAATGCCGAGGGTATCGTTGGACACGAAGTAGCGTGTCTGACGGAACTGATCGTCGCCGTCGCGCAGAGGACGTGTGGATACTTCGGATACATCGCCGCTGGAGGGATCCTTATAAGTATAGGTGTAGTCGAGTACCGATTCGGGATCGAGTACAAACTCATAGCTGAGCTTGTAGTCATCGACGAGGCCGGGATAGGACAGCTTGAACATTACGGTATCGTCGCTCTGACGCTGGAATGAACGGCGGTATTCGGTGATGGCTACAAGGCCGTCGTTGAGGTCGCCGCGAACGACGTCGATCTGAGCGATAGCCTGCATACCGTTGGCGAGGGTTACACGCAGGTAAGTGGACTTATCCTGAGCGCCGGGGAGAGCTTCGACCATATAATAGAGGAATTCGCCGTGGGGCTCTTCTTCTACGTCGCCGGGCTCTTCAGGGCTGACGGGTTCGGCTTCAACATCGTCGGCCTGGGTGGTTACGTCGCCGTTGTCATCGCCGGTATTGTCACCGGTATCTTCGCCACCTTCTTCATCACCGCCTTCGGCTGTGCCGGGGTCGGGGGTGGGAG
>JAIDTT010000097.1 GCA_029060545.1 Paramuribaculum sp.
GAGGGATTCGAACCCCCGGAGGTGTGACCCTCAACGGTTTTCAAGACCGCCGCAATCGACCACTCTGCCATCTCTCCTTCGGATCTTTGTGGCCCGATTTGTGACTGCAAAGTTAATACTTTATTTCTATCCACACAATAGTCCACACGTAATTGTACTACTATAAATATCGGCGCCCGGGATTTGAAGTTCCGGGCGCCGAATGCGTTGTCTGGGAGTATGGCCGTTATTCTTCGGCGGCTTCTACTTCGGCGGCCTCGACAGCAGGAGTCTGTATGTTGGGAAGTTCGAGACCGTAGTGATTCTTGTGGTTAAGCGCTTTCAGATAGATAGCGAGGAGGAGAGCGAGAATACCGAATCCGGCAAAGATAATCATCGGGATGGTATAGTCGTAGTGTACGAAGAATCCGTCGGGTGCTTCCATACCGAGCTTCTTCCATTCCTCAAGTTGGGCAAGTTGCTCTACCACGACAGGATTGGATGCGTTGACCGTATCAAGTACGTAGCCGATCAACAGCGGCACGAGGCATAGACCGATGTTCTGCACCCAGAAGATAAGGCAGTAGGCACTGCCGAGCACTTTCTCTTCAATAATCTTTGGAACGCTGGGCCAGAGGGCTGCCGGTACGAGTGCAAACGATATACCGAGAACGATGATCGTACAGTAAGCCAGAACCTTGCTATGGGTTGCCGGAAGCACAAATGCAAAGATCAGGTGGCAGACGATCAGCAGCAGTGCGCCATAGATAAGCATTGTGGCACCTTTACCGCGACGGTCGAGGAAGTTGCCGAGCAATACGGTGATCACAGCAGCACCGATCGGGAACCAGCGGAAGATGTCGGATGCCTCTTGTGCCGAAATGTCACCGATGTTGCACTGGAGCATCTCGGCGCCGTAGGCCTGGAATGGGAAGATTGCCGAGTAGTAGAGCACACAGAGCAGGGCAACAACCCAAAATATGTGACTTGAGAATATTTTAACCACGTCGGAAGCCTTGAACTCTTCGTCGGGTGCGTTTTCTTCCTTGGCGTTTTCGCCCAGCTGACGATCAAACTTGGTATCCATCAGGCAGAATACGCTATATGTGATCAGCCCGATAAACAGCAGTGCCGAGCAGAAGGCCACGGGCGCTACTACTGTGCCGAACTTGGCGGCGATGAAGGGGGAGATGGAGAATATCGCAAATACGCCGAGGCGGGCGATAGCCATTTCAAGACCCATGGCCAATGCCATCTCTTTGCCTTTAAACCATTTGGCTATTGCCTTGGATACTGTGGTGCCGGCCATCTCGCAGCCGCAACCGAATATCATGAATCCAAGCGAAGCCATCTTGGCGCTGGCGGGCATATCGGTCCACCAGGAGTTGAGCCATGATTCCAGACCGGTACCGACCATCAGGTCACTGATACCGTAGAGTTTGATACATGCACCAACAACCATCAGTGAGGCGGAGAGCACGCCGGTGAAACGAATACCGGTCTTGTCGAGGATAAAGCCGGCAATAATGAGAAATCCGCATACATTGAGAATGTACTCCGACGAGCGATACGTGCCGTAGGCGGTCGAATTCCATCCCAACTGCGGGTCAAGCAGACTCTTGAGCGGAGCCATAACATCTACGAACATGTAGGCGAAAAACATCATCGACGCAATCAGCGCCAATGCTGTCCAACGTGCCCACGCCTTGTCGTTGATGTACTCTTTAACAACTGCAGTAGTCATCTGATTAATGTGATTTTTAATTGGTTTATTGTTGTTTTGTTTTGAATTGCTGAGTGGTCGCAGAAATGAATAATTCGTGCAAATTTAGTCATTAATTTCCACTTGGAGCATATTTTAGATGAGTTTTTGATAATTTTGATTCTCCACGGCTGCTCTCCGGCACACTGCTAGTGTGATCTAATGGATTCCGCGGCGATTGAGTTCCTCCTGATATCGTTTGGCGTTCTTAAGATGGGTCGCATAGTCGGAGCTGAAATTGTGGCGCCCGGAGAAATCCTCTTTGGCACACATATACAGATAATCGTTGGGCTTACTGTCGAGTATTTCCTGAAGCGTAGCTGCCGACGGATTGCGTATCGGCCCGGGTGGAAGGCCTTTTTTGACGTATGTATTGTAGGGCGACTGGTAGCGGGTATGAGCCACGGTCACTCGCTTGATCGTATAGTCACCTATGGCATAGCGTACGGTGGGATCGGCCTGTAGAGGCATACCTATATTGAGGCGGTTGATATAGAGGCGCCCTACTATACCGCGCTCGGCGCGGTCAGCCGTTTCCTCTTCGGCTATGGATGCTACTATAGCTATTCCTTCCGGGGTAAGGCCAAGTGCTTTGGCCTTTGCCGTGCGCTCTTCGTTCCAGAAAGCGAGATATGTGTCGTGCAATTTTTCCACTATGCTCTCGGGCGTCGCCGACCAATATACCTCGTATGTGTCGGGCAGTAGCGAGCCTATATGCTGAGCTGCAGCTACACCGCGGGCATTCAGTACATTGGTAATAGCGGAAGCCATAGCCGTAGAATCTGCTTCGATGTTACGGCTAAGGCGCGATGCTATCTTGCCTATTGTGCGGGCATCGGACCATGTGATCTGTACGGGTGTCTGACGTCCTTTGGCTATATCACGGCTCACGGTCAGCGCCGAGCTTCCGGGTTTTATCAGGTAAGCGCCGTGAGCTATCGATGCTTTGCCTCCCTGAATTTCCCACAGCCGAGTCACTCGCGAGCCGAATCCCTCACCGAGGGTAGATTCGATGCTGTCGGCCACAGCTGCTTCGGTAGCTTCGGCCGGAATATAAAGCCAGCGCTCCTCGCCATTGTAGGACGACAGGCAGTACGCCGCACTCACAATTCCTGCCAGTATCACCAGTCCAGCTATTCCGGCACCCCATAGAAGCGGTTTAAGGCTGCGTTGCGTCGGTTTCTTTTTCTTCCTCTGTTGAGTTGCTTTTTTTGCCATTATTGATTGATTCAATTATAGTTGTCAGTATTGTCTCACGCGGTTTCATTGTCGAGAAGGATGTGTTTCCGCGTTCGGGATATACGCTGTTACACAGAAATATGAATACCAGATCGCGCTCCGGATCTACCCAACAGCATGTACCGGTGAATCCGGTGTGGCCGTAAGTATTCGGCGATGCTCCCGTCGATCGCCACGACTTGGTGCGTCCGGCAATGTCAAAGCCCGGGGCGCGTCCGGATATGGAATCTATAGTCGCAGTGAATAACTTTACGGTAGAGGGATCGAATATTTTCACCCGGCCGTAGGAGCCACCTTGCAGCCATGTCTGGCAGATTTTGGCTGCATCGAGCGCCGTGGTGAAGAGTCCGGCATTTCCCTGCACGCCTCCCGAGAAAGCGGCGATCTCATCATGCGCATATCCTTGCAGTTGCTGATTGCGGATGTATGTATCATATTCTGTGGGAGCGATTTGGGATTGAGGATATTGGCTCACAGGTCGGAAGCAGGTGTGATAGGCTCCTATGGGCGCATATACCGATCGGTCGAGCAATCTGGTGAATCGGGTGCCGTCTGCCGCCTCAACTAAGTCTTTCAATATGCAGAAGTTCAGGCAGCTGTAGAGATACCTGCGCTCCTTGAGCGGCGCATTGTATATAGCGCTGTCGATGAGGGCTGTCTCGCGCTCGGATGCATACAAATCCATCCCCACCGGGATATAATACTCCTCGCTCCTCTCATTGGAGAAGAGCCCCGGGCGGACATTTATTCGCCCTTCTTTCTGCAGACGTTTGATCTGCATGGCTCTGTCTGCGCTTTTCTTTATCTTCCAGGCTGCGGAGAGCAGGGCATTGCTTGTTGAGTCGAGCAATACCTTGTTGGTGTTGACAGATGCAGGCAGGCCGCTACGATGATAAAGGAAGTCGGCCACGGTGAGATCAGACAATCCTTCGCGGCGCAGCTTTGGTAGCCATTTGGCCGGCTTCGATTGTAGATTTAGCGTACTGGAGTCAAATAGTTTCATCACAGCCGGAAGAGTAGCGAGTACCTTAGAGAGAGAGGCTACGTCGTAGAGCGTGGAGTCCGTGACCGGTGTCGCATCTTTTTTGCCGCCGAGGGTGCCATACGATTTATCTATCACTACATCTCCGTGGCGAGCCACAACTATCTGGCATCCGGGGAAGCTTGGCACCAAGGTTTTAAGATTATTCTGTACGATCTGGTCGATGCGTCGTTCCAGATCCGACGCCATGCCGGCATCTTCCGGCTCCGCGAAGCCGAGGCGTGAGCGGGGTATCATCTTGCCGTCAGCACCCTTAATGTCGAATCCTCCGAATAGAGCCTGGGCCGCCGCAGCCTGTGTCGTAGCGCCAGCATCTTCGGCTACGAGTAATGAGGAATTGAATATCCTCCGGGAATTATCAGGTGCATCGAACCACACTACGGCCAGTAGATTGGTAAGCCGCTCCGAAAGTCTCCGCGCTTCGGAATAGAGAGCTTTATCATAGCCTTTTATCACGATGACGGTAGGGGCATCCGGCTTGATTTTTCCTGCTTCAGCCTTGTTGACAGTATTGGCTTTGGCGTATTTCTTGAAGTATCGCGTAAATTCAGTGAGTGGTTCGTCGGAATAGATCACGATCGAAATCGGATCGCTGGGGAGTTTGCGTATGGGCAGTAGATGATTTTTGTCAGCTGCTATCGACACACGGCTGCGTGCCTCCACAAGCGGACTGGCGGCATGGCCGAGGAGAGGCAGACAGAGCAATATGAAGAGCAACAGGCGCATTAGGTTAATTACGGAATAAAGGTGATACCCAGACCGATAGACGCGCGACCGGGAACGTCGACAGGCATACGGCCAGAGATGGGTGCTTCACCGAGCACGGCACGGGCTGCTGCGCGGGCCATAGCCGGGAAGCAATCGTATGTCACTATCACAGCCCCCGCTTCTGTGGCAGGAAACTTGGATAGACGATAGGCATTAGTCAGAAATACTGCACAGAGATCGGGATTGGCTGCCAATGCGGTCTTGTATGCGTTGACGGCCCACGCATCAGCCGAAGCTATCACCACCACCGTATTACCTGTCGCGATAGCTTTTCGCGTGGCAGCTGATAGGGGAGTGCTTTGGTTGACTTGGTGGATTTTATAATTCGGGCGAGCTGCTTTTACCACCTCTATAAAGGCGTCAGCTCCCGATCCGATCACTACGACCTCAGCCGCCCCGTCGCGCAGAGGTAGGATAGCGCTGCGGTTGGACAACATCGTGATAGCTGCTGTGCAGAGTGAATCAATGAGAGATGTGCAGTCAGCAGTTTCAAGTTCCTTTTTTAATGAAGCGCCATCAAGGTGCGGAGCTTTATGGCAGTTGAGAGCATACTTATAAATCAGTACCCGGCGGCAGCGGGCTGTAATGGTATCTGCAGAAATCAGACCATCTGCCACAGCCTTTTTTACGGCTTTGTAGTCCGTCACCGGCGCTCCGGAGCCTAACAGCAGGTCGGCACCCGCGAGCAACGCGCTGACGCAGTTGTTGTTTCTGTCGTCTGTCGCTCCTTTCATTGCGAGGGCATCGGTGAATATCAACCCTTTGAATTGTAGCGTGTCGCGCAGCCAGCCTTCGGTTATGGCAGGGGAGAGGGATGCCGGAGTCCCGGTAGGATCGAGCGCTGGCACGCGCAGGTGTCCGGTCATCACGGCCGGCATACCGGCTTCGATGCATATCTTGAAGGGGAGCATATCCGTCGCTGTCATCTGATCAGTGCTGTGATCTACGGTCGGAAGAGCTTTGTGAGAATCTACGGATGTATCGCCGTGACCGGGAAAGTGCTTTCCGACGGTCATCACGTTGCCACGCGACATGCCGATGCAGTATGCAGCGCCGAGCTGGCCTACATTTTCGGCATCGCCGCCGAGCGACCGATGTCCGATCACCGGATTGCCGGGATTGGAATTTACATCAAGATCAGGAGCGAAATTTACCTGTACCCCCATCAGTCGGCACTCTCTCGCCACCTCCCGTCCGTAGGCTTCCATCAGATCGGGGCGGCGGGTAGCGCCCAGTGCCATAGCATACGGAAAGCGGGGCGCGTCAGGGATACGCATAGCCAGACCCCATTCGCCGTCGAAGGTCACCATAGGGGGGATTTTTGAGTGCTCCCGAGTATAATTTAGCAACTTGGCGTATGTGTCGATGGTGCCTTTGCCGAATAAAATACCCCCCATACCATAGTCCGACATTATAGTCTTGATATTCGCGTATCCGGCGGCATCGGCCTTTATGTCGAGGCGGGGTACGAATAGTTGAGCTATACGCTCGTCGACCGACAGGGTGGCGAGCACCGAGTCGGCCATGCGCACGGCTTCAGGTGTAATTTCTATTGTGGCATAGTCGGAAGTGCATACCTCAGTGGCTTCTACTGTGTCGACATCTGTTGAGCTAAGCGCAACAGTATCGGCCGAGCTTTTGGCATGGCAGGCGGCGAGCACTGCGATTAGTCCGGCGGCTGCAAAATGGCGTATCGTCATCGGTGTTACTGAGCTTGTTCGTAGGGATGCATACGCGCTTTGGAATCGGGGCGCTGTACCTTCTTTTTGAGAAATCCGGAATCGAAAGCGTTGAGCATAGCATCGTATAGATACTGATTGTCGGCTGCGATCACCCGGCAGTCTTTGAGCGGGTCGAAGCCGTCGTTGCCCTGCGCGAGATAGTTGATAGTGGCTACGCGATAGGTCTTGTCGGGATCGATCGAGCGCCCGTTGAGCGTGATCGACACCACATCACGTGTGTCGCCGTCAAACACAACTTCTACATTGCGGCTTACTCCATTACCACCCTTGGCAACCAGATTTGTGAGTGTGGCGATAAGAGCGTCGCCGGGGACATCGAGTACCACCTCATAATTGTCGAACGGAAAGGCCTGCATTACCACGCCCATCGATATGGTTCCCTTGGGGAAGTTGGTGCGGATACCGCCTACATTGACCATCGACAGATCGGGCTTTCCGGCTCCGAGCCGTTCGGCGTCGCGCAGCACGAAGTCGGCCATCCAGTTGAGCATATCGGGATTCTGACTGAAGGCAGCCGAGGATCGGCCTACAGGGATGGCGTTGATCGAATCTACCACATGCTTGTATGGCGCTAAGATGGCTGCCAGTTCTTTATCCCCGTAGCTGTCAAGGCGATGGTCTACGGGGATAAGGCGATACGTAATATCATCGGCATCGAAGTCGATCACTACCTCACCGAGATTGGCTCCGTACTTACCGGTCTGTACCACGGCTACCACATTGCCGTCGAGATCCGGTATCTGCCATTTGGCGCTGTCGGATGGAGCAACTGTGGTGTGGGAGTGACCTCCGATTACCAGGTCGATACCGCGTGTATTCCGCGCGAGATCCACATCCTGAGTATAGCCGATATGAGTAAGTGCCACCACTTTATCTACGTGCTCCACATTGCGCAGATACCACGACATTGCGTTAGCCGCTTCCACGGGGTCGAGATATTTTACTCCGGCTATCTTCTGCGGGTCAATAAGGCCGTCGGGCAATACGTTAACAGCGAAAAAACCGATACGCTTCCCGCCCACATTCTTGATAGTGTATGGCTCGAAGCGAGATGCTAATGGCGTGTCGCTGAAATCGTAGTTGGTCGAGAGATATGTGGCATTGATGCCGTCGAGATATGCGGCCAGTGTATCCATACCGTTGTCAAACTCGTGGTTGCCAAGTATCTGGATATCATAGTCCAGATGATTCATCACAGCGCGCTCTGCCCGGCCCTTGAATTCTGAGAAGTAGAGCGATCCCTGCACAGCGTCGCCGGCATCCACTAACAGCACGTTGGGGTCGGCACGTCGCACACTGTCGATCAGAGCCATACGACGCATAGCGCCACCGAGCTTGGTCTCGTAGTATGGATCGATTATCGAATGAGTATCGTTGGTGTGAAGTATGGTCACTTTCTGAGCCGTGGCAGAATAACCGGCGCAGAGCAGAATCAGTGGTAATAGACGGAAGTTTCTCATAATACCACGAAGGTAGCAAACTTATCTCCCGCGAGCAAAATCTTTAATCTTTTTTCACATCGAAGCCGAGCGTGGGGAGCGACAGCGAATAGCGCAGAGCCAGAAAGCGGATCAGTATCACAGTGAGACCGCATGAGAGCTGCTGGGCGAACGGCGTACCGCCGCACAGCATTATCACCCAATAGACCAGTGCGCCTGCCAGACAAGCCGTGGCATAGATATCTTTGCGGAACACGAGCGGCTCTTCATTGATGAGGATATCGCGTAGCACACCGCCGAAGGCGCCTGTGATCACACCGTTGACGGTTGCCACCCACATCGGATAGCCCACGGCGAGGGTTTTCTGAATGCCTATGACGCAAAATAGAGCCAGACCGATACTGTCGAAGATGAAGAGCAGCCTGTCGCGGCTGACGAGTATGTTGCGAAACACGATAACGAGCACGAGCGACAATGCCGTAACGGCAAGATACCACCACGTCTGCATCCAGAACACCGGTATGTCGAGCAGCAGGTCGCGCAGCGTGCCGCCTCCGATGGCAGTGACCAGACCGACGATGTATGCGCCAAACCAGTCGAAATTTTTAGCGGCAGCCAATCGGATACCGCTTATGGCGAATGCCACCGTGCCGAGCACCTCTATAATTATTAAAAAAGTCTCTTCCATCGCGCTATTTTTTACGCTGCAAAATTACTAATTCGCCGCTAATGGAGCGCAAAATGATGTGGATTTTGTGTTATAGGAGGATTTTAATGGATAGGATATTTTAGATATCATAAATTTGATGTATTCCCAAAATATGTCAAAAAATGACGTTTGTTCGGAATTTGTTGAAAGATGGAAATAGAAAGAGATATGTCGCAGCGCGATCGGAAAGCCTATTGGGTTATGAGATAGGATAGTGTAGCGGTGATTGAAAAAATGGTGCGAAAAAGTTTGTCAGAATAAAAAAATGATGTAACTTTGCAGTCGCAATCGCAAAAGAGCGAAGCACGGCTCCTTAGCTCAACTGAATAGAGCATCTGACTACGGATCAGAAGGTTACAGGTTTGAATCCTGTAGGAGTCAC
>JAIDTT010000098.1 GCA_029060545.1 Paramuribaculum sp.
GAAAGTGGGAAAGTAGGTAACCGCCCCCTCCTGAAGAAGAGGCTGCAACGGATCCGATCCGAGCAGCCTCTTCTCTTTTGTATATATACCGATAGCTCCCATAGCAAGTCCAGCTGTGGGAGCTGCGTCGTTATTAGTATTTTTTAAGGCGAATTTATGCCCCTGGGTGCGACCTTTGCTTGGGTGGATTGTTTATAAGATGTAGTTTAAATGGAATGAGCGTTGATATTTGAAAATCAAACATTCCCTCTTTCTGATTTCGGATAGTGATATTAGATTTCAGGATTCTCATAAATAAATAGTTGAAACGGCGAGGAGGCCGACGACATTGAAGTCGCCGGCCTCCTTAGTTTGTATCTTCGGCAGCGTGCGGACTGCTTTATACGTTGAAGAGGAAGTGCATGATGTCGCCGTCGGCCACTACATACTCTTTACCTTCTATGCTCATCTTTCCTGCGGCTTTTACCGCGCTTTCGCTACCGAGACTTACGTAATCGTCGTACTTAATCACCTCAGCGCGGATAAAGCCTTTCTCGAAATCGGTATGGATGATACCCGCACATTTGGGCGCTTTGCTTCCGCGAATAAATGTCCATGCGCGTACTTCGTCTTCACCGGCGGTGAAGAATGTCTGGAGATCGAGTAGAGCATACGCTGCGCGTATAAGTCGGCTTACTCCCGATTCCTTAAGACCGATAGACTGGAGGAATTCCACTCGGTCTTCATAAGAGTCGAGTTCGGCTATTTCGGCTTCTGTCTGGGCGGCTACGATAAGGAGGCTTGACCCTTCTGCTTCGATAACCGGTCGTACGGCTTCCACGTAGGCATTGCCTTCGGCCGCTGATGCGTCGTCAACATTGCATACATACAGCACTGGCTTGGACGTGAGAAGAAACAGTTCGCGTGCGAAGCGCTGCTCGTCGGGTGTGTCGAGCACCACACTACGGGCAGGCTTACCCTCTTTTAGCGCTTCCTGGATGCGTACGAGTACCTCGTATTGCATCTTGGCTGTCTTATCGCCACCGGTCTGTGCCTGCTTCTGAGTCTTGGCTATGCGTGCCTCTACTGTCTCGAGATCTTTAAGCAGTAGCTCGTAGTCGATGATTTCCTTATCGCGCAGAGGATCTACCGTCCCGTCTACGTGAGTGATGTTATCGTCATCGAAGCAGCGGAGCACATGGATTATAGCATCCGTCTCGCGGATGTTGGCAAGGAATTTGTTACCGAGACCTTCGCCTTTGCTTGCTCCCTTTACGAGACCGGCTATGTCGACTATCTCTACCGTGGCAGCTACTACGCTGCGTGGATTGCACATCTCTACGAGTTTGTTGAGACGCTCGTCGGGTACGGAGATTACACCTACGTTGGGTTCGATGGTGCAGAATGGAAAGTTGGCCGACTGGGCTTTGGCGTTTGACAGACAGTTGAACAGTGTTGATTTGCCTACATTAGGCAATCCTACGATTCCGCATTTAAGTGCCATATACTATTGTGATTTCTTAATTGTTCGATTGTTGGTGATTCTATTTCTTCACGATGTTGCGCAGGGCTATGCCTATGTCGTTAAACATCGCGGTAATCGGTGTGAGCAGCGGACGTATCGGCGTGTCATCACCCGGGGCGAAGATCGATAGCTCTGCGGGATGGCATTTGATCTTGAGATCGGCATCCATATTCATAGGCTCGCCATCAAGGTGTACGGCTTCGGCTTTCGGTCGGTGGATGGTCAGACCATTCGTTCGGAAGGTGTGGACCAACATATTCTTTTCGATTGTGCCACCCATAAGATCAAGGCCTACGAGTGCCGTGGTGAGTATGTTGCCGTAATGTATCACAGTGACGTCGAGCAAGCCGTCGGATATCGATGCGTGGGGCGCGATATATGCGTTGTTGCCGTATTGCGAGGCGTTGCATACTGCTACGCAGAATGCGCGTTCGGTGATAACTTCGCCATCGGCCGTGGTGATTACGTATTCCTCGGGCTTATAGGTGAGATACTCGTGGAGTGTGCTCTTGATGTAAGTGAGCTTTCCACGCTTCTTCGACTGTGCGAATTTATGACTGACGGTAGCGTCGAATCCTGTGCCGCAAGTGCAGAAGAATGGATGTCCGTTGATCGATCCTCGGTCGCAACGTAGGGCGTTGCCGCGTCCGATTATCTCGATTGAGGCGCTGATGTCGACGGGAATGTTAAGATGGCGCGCCAGACCATTGCCTGATCCGCAGGGGATGATTCCGAGCGTCGTGTCGGATCCGCATAGCGCTGTAGCCGTCTCATTGATGGTGCCGTCGCCGCCTGCAGCCACCACTATGTCGTAGCCGTCGTCCACGGCTTTGTGGGCCAGACGAGTGGCATCTCCCGAAGCAGTGGTCCAGACGGTATCGACTCCGATATTCTCGGCGCCGAGACGCTTTTCCACTTTCTCCTGTATGCCCTCCTTGTGGGACGTACCGGATATCGGATTGATGATCAGAAGTGCTTTGCGTGATTCCATTTCGACGGCAAAGTTAGTCATTTAGCGGTAGAATTACAAACGCGGCTAAGCGTGGTGTCTGAGATTGATATGAGTTGCTCGTCTGCCATCTGTCTGACAACGGGTATAATGGTGGAGTGGGGTAGCCGGAGCTGTTCGGCTACATAGTCGAGCGGATGGGGTAAGGCAAGCACATGGAGTATGGCCTCTCGGAGTTGCTGCATGTCGGCCGGCCTGCGCCTTCGCGCACGGCAGTTGTCGCAACATCCGCACGGAGCCACAGGTGTCTCCCCAAAATAGGAAAGCATCACATCCATACGGCATACGTCGTCGCTGTATACAAGCCGCTTCATCGCTTCTATGCGTCGCTTCATCCGTTCGCGTTGATCTTCGTAGACGGTTTTCGGTAGAGCAATATGCTTGGGGAGCTCGCGCGAAGTCGACATATATATATAAGGCGTTGTCTTTTTGGGAATATAATGGATGGCATGAAGTCGGGCAAGGCTGAGCAATGACTCATATATCGTGTCGGCGTCGAGATTCGTGCGTCGGCACAGGAGGCCTTCATCAATGTTGACATAGTCGGCGAAGAGGCCGGTATATGTGCGCAGCATGGTCTGAAATACCCGATCGGTGTTCTCGTCGAGGGGCAGATCGTAAAGTGCGCGCTTGTCCATTATCACCATAGCGCGGGATCGGGTCGACACCTCGTCGACATATTCCCAGTAGCCGGCGCGGGTGAGTATGGCCATGGCGCTGCGGGTTGGACCAGGCTGAAGTTTGAAGCGCTCGCAGAAGAGCGAGAAGTTGAATTCGTAAAGGCAGTTGTAGCCCGACCCCACTGCTATATCAAGAAAGTTGCATGCCAGCTCATACACTTTACGGATGTAGTCCTTTGTCGGGAACGACTCGTTTAGGCGGCGAGTAAGCTGAGCTTTATCAGACGCCGGTGAAGTAATGATCACGGCGTAGCTCGGCTTGCCGTCGCGACCGGCACGTCCGGCTTCCTGATAATATTCTTCGATCGATGGCGGAAGATCGAGGTGCACTACAGTGCGTACATCCGGCTTGTCGATACCCATGCCGAACGCGTTCGTGGCTACAATCACTCGATTCTTTGATTGCTGCCATGCGTTTTGTCTTTCATTTTTCTCTTCAATAGATAGGCCGGCATGGTAATAGTCGGCCGAAATGCCCCACGAGCGTATCTCATCTGCAATTTCGCTGCAACGTCGGCGCGAGCGCACGTAGACAATGGTACTTCCGGCTGTGGACGAAAGCACTTTCCTGAGCATACCGGGCTTATGATCGGCCTTGCGAACCACGAAGGTAATATTTGGGCGCGAAAAGCTCTTGCTGAATGTGCGTGAGTCCGGTCGGAACCGGAGCAGCCGCTGAATGTCGGTCTGCACCTCTTCTGTAGCCGAGGCCGTGAGTGCCAGCACCGGAGCATCGGGAAATACCTTGCGCAGTGTGGCTATATGCAGATACGAAGGGCGGAAATCGTAGCCCCACTGGGATATACAATGCGATTCGTCAACCACGATAAGGCTGACGTCGATCTTCATAGACCTAAGATTGTCGATGAATGTTTCCGTCTGAAGTCTCTCGGGAGATATATAGAGCATTTTTATCTTGCCGAGCGCACAGCGGTCGAACGCCAGCTTTACTTCCGCACGCGACAGACCGGAATGGATTGCTGCAGCCCTGATACCACGTGCCATAAGATTGTCTACCTGATCCTTCATAAGCGAGATCAGGGGCGTGACCACCAGCGTAAGCCCCGGGAGAATGAGAGCCGGAATCTGGAACGTGATCGATTTGCCTCCGCCCGTGGGTAGAAGTCCGAGAGTATCGTGACCTTCCAGTACCGACTCGATGATTTTATCCTGAGGCTCGCGAAACGAATCGTAGCCCCAGTACTTGCGAAGTAGCTCTAAGGGCTCCATCACCGACGGATATGGATGCTCTTGATCAGAAGTTGAATCGACGAAGTAGCGCTCTGGTGCTTATTGTCCTCGATCGTGAAGCATATATCGAACGGCTTGCGCTCGTGGATATACGGGAAGTGCTCGGCCATATTGAATGCAATGCCGTTGAATACCTTGCCCGATGTATCATCTACGAGCTCGAACTTAATGTGCTCCAGATTCTTGCCTACGAGCTTGCTGGTACCGAAGTCCATCACGTTGCGGGCACAGAACACCGGCTTAGTGTTGCCGGGACCAAACGGATTGAAGCGACGCAGAGTGGCGATAAATGCGGGCGTGATCTCCGAGAAGGTGATGAAAGCATCTATCTTAAGCTGCGGTTCGAGCTGCTCAGGCAGAATGTGCTTGCTCACAAACTCTTCGAACCTACGGGTGAATTCCGGAATATTCTCCTCCTTCATCGACAGACCTACTGCGTAAGGGTGGCCGCCGAAATTTTCAAGCAGATCGCGTGCCGAGTCCACGGCTTTGTATATGTCGAAGCCTTGCACCGAGCGCGACGATCCCGTTGCCAGCCCGTTGGCCAGCGTCAGCACCACCGACGGCTTGTAGTAAAGCTCTGTCAGGCGCGATGCCACTATACCGATGATGCCCTTGTGCCAATCCTTGTTGTAGATCACGATCGACTTTTTGTCCGATAGCCCCTCACCGCGTTTCTCAAGGATAGCATTGGCTTCCTCGGTGATACGCTTGTCGAGCTCCTTGCGGTCCTTGTTGTGTTGGTCTATGGCTTTGCTGAGCTGCGAAGCCTCGGCTATATCGCGGCTCACGAGCAGCTCCACCGCTTCGCGTCCGCTCTGCATACGTCCGGATGCATTGATGCGCGGACCGATCTTGAATATCACATCGGAGATGGTGATTTCCTTGCCGCTCAGCCCACACGTGCGTATGATCGCGCGCAGACCCATATTCGGGTTGGAGTTGATGCGGCGCAGACCATGATACGTCATGATGCGGTTTTCATCGACCATCGGCACGATATCTGCCGCGATACTCACAGCCACCAGATCGAGCATACTCTCGAGATCTGTGGTGGGAATACCGTTGCTCATCGCGAAGCCCTGCATGAACTTGTAGCCTACACCGCACCCCGATAGATGCGGGCATGGATATGTGCTTCCCTCGAGCTTTGGATTGAGGATAGCTACTGCATCCGGTAGCTCGTCGTCAGGTACGTGATGGTCGCAGATGATGAAGTCGATGCCCAGCGATTTGGCATACGCGATTTCCTCGATGGCCTTGATGCCGCAGTCGAGGATGATGATCAGTTTCACTCCCTGTTCGGCCGCGATGTCGATACTTCTCATCGATATTCCGTATCCCTCGTCGTAGCGTGTCGGGATATAGAATCCGATGTTGGAATAGAACTGCTGAAGATACTTGTACACCAAGGCTACGGCCGTAGTGCCATCCACATCATAGTCGCCATAGACCATGATGCGTTCTTTTTTCCCCATAGCTTTGTTGAGCCTGTCGACTGCTTTGTGCATGTCGGGCATCAGGAAGGGGTCGTGTAAATCCTTTAGCGAGGGGTGGAAAAACTTTTCCGCCTCCTCCGCTGATGTAATGCCGCGCAATGCAAGGAGTTCGCTGATCGGCGGCACGTTTTCAAACGTTTTAGCTAACTCCGACTCTGATTTTTGCTCTTCTGTAGTAAGGGGTAGATAATTCCATTTACCGGTCATTTATATATTTTTTTTCTTTATATCGAGTCACGAGCCTGCCGATTTGGTGTGGGAGAGAGCCAAGAAGTCGCTTGGACCTTACCGGCAGGAGAGAGAGGATGCCGAAGGGTATACCCACGGCAAGTGCAAAGTTAAGCATTTTATGCCTAACCATGAAATCGTGGATAGGATATAATATCCCGGTTGGGTGTTAAAAGTAATTAACTCTACTTGTCCAGATGGACATCGAGTTGGGGGAAGGGGAAGTGCACACCCTTCTTTGGTAGGGTAGTGAAGAAGGCTTCGTTGTACCTGTAGTAAATTTTCCAATAATCATCCGCAAGCGCCCAAGCCCTTACGGTGAGTATCACAGCCGAGTCGGCAAGCGAGCTTACCACTACCGCAGGCTCGCGATTCTCCTTCAGCTTAGCCTCCATCACCGGATTGGCATCGGTGAAGTCGGCCGGTATCAGCGGCTCAGCCTCCTTCTTCTTGCTGCGATGGAAAAGCCTATATAGCCAGCCGTGCCGCTTCGGCTCGGCCGCTACCGCAGCCGGTATGCCTGCCGCTTTCTCCTCTTGCGCTTTCTCAAGGTTGCGGCGCTCGATATCAGCTTCGAATGATACCTGCACGATGTCGCTGTCGGCGTGTAGCATATCTAAGATAGCCTTGCGGGTACTCTCCACATCATCGCTGTAAGAGATCGATATATTCCAGTCTATACGGCGGTACAGCTCTTTCGACCAGTTGTTGATCGTGCCGGTGGATAGACCACCGTTGGGGATTATTATCGATTTATTGTCGTAGGTATTGATTACGGTCGAGAAAATTTGGATCGAGCTGACACGTCCCGCAAATCCCTGAGCCTCGATATAGTCGCCCACCTTGTAGGGCTTCAGTAGCAGGATCAGCACACCACCGGCGAAGTTCTGCAGCGTGCCGCTCAGAGCCATGCCTATGGCCACACCGGCCGAGGCAAATAGCGCTATGAATGAGCTCGTGTTGATGCCGAGTATGCCGATCACCGTCACCACCAGTATGAAGTAGAGCACGATACGTACGAGCGACAGTATGAACGTAGTGAGCGACGAGTCTACCTTTCTGCGACCCAGCACTCCGGCCACGAATGCATACATGCGGCGGATGATGAACCGCCCAAGGTAGAATACCAATATCGCCACAGCCAGATGAAACGCAAAGTCTACCAGAGTGTGGGCAAACTTGGTTATGAAATCTTCGAGCGAAAGTGATTTGAGCATCTGCACCGTCTCCTCGCGTTTTGTCGCTGCGGGTATGGAATCGGTCAGGATGGGCGACGATTGTAGAAAAATCATTGATTGTCAGTGTTGAATGTGGCGTGAGATACTACGTCTTTCCACCACGAAGTAGCCTTGTAGTTATAAGTCTCCGCTTCGTCGGGGTACGTGATTATCTGGCATCCGAGGCCGTGGAAGTCTTTGGCCGGCAGAGTATACACCTCGGCCGTAGTGCTATGCTTTGCTACCGTAGCGTCAAACGCGTCGGCCCATCGTTTCAGCAGCGACTCATCCGTGCAGAGCGATTCGATATAGTGGCGCATATCGTATATGCCCGTGCTCATCACCACCTTGCGGAAATATGGCACAGGTTGATAATCCGTGCTGCCGGGTCCGTAAGTCTCGAGGATTTTGCGGGTATATGACGCCAGATCATCAAGATTGGCAGTGCGGATCAGCGATATGCTGCAGCCGTAACCATATCCTATACGATACTGATAATCATAGTAGTCAAACGTATTGCCCATAGCTACATCGAGCTGGGCTTCCTTCGCAAAAAATGGAGCCACATTGAGATCGTATGGCATTCCTTCCAGGCCAAGTTCCGTGGCGCAGGCCACAATCACGGGTGTGCGGTGGCGTAACTCATAGGCCACTTCCACAGTGCCCATGTGGCAGCAGTCGAAGTAGATGAAGTCCCAGTCGATGCCGTCGATGGCTCTGTTGAGCGACTCGATGCTCATCTTCTTTGCCGGAGTCCCGTCAGAGCCGAATGAATAAGTCGACTGCTGCTCCGGTTCATCCTCTATCGTTCCGTAATCGTGAAGCCAGCCCGTGCCGTGACTCCAGAGCACAAGCCCGTAAGAGTCCGCCTGCGTATAGCTTCTCGCATCCTCGATCACCTCACGCATACGCGCTGCATCCACCGAGGATAGCCCGTCGGAATAAGACTTGAGCGTATTGGAAGTCCCGTCGCGCATCACCTCGCGCAGCTCAGGAGTACTCGATGCGGGTGCGTAATACACGAGCAACCGTCCGGGAGCCGATTCCGGGAGAGCTGCCATACCGTTGAGCATTTCCTTAAAGTCCTGCGATGCGTAGCTCGAAAGATTGTTGTTGGCCACCATATAGACCAATACCGTGCGCGTGATATCGTTTTGAGGCGGCTCGGGCTCGTTGGTCGACGTACATCCCATCGCCAAAGCCACGCATATACACGGTAATATGATTCGTTGAAGTATTGAGTGTATTCTTTTCATAATTTCCGAGGTCAAAGTTACGAAATTTTGCGCTTCGATGGAAAAAGTATAGGATAATAAAAAATAAAGATATATCTTTGCTAACTAAATAACGTTAAATCCAATATCCAAATCAAGTGATGACAACAGGCAAACCTTATGTAATAGGCATCGATATGGGCGGCACCAACACGGTGTTCGGTATCGTCGACGCCCGCGGTGTAGTGATTGCAAGCAACTCTATCAAGACTCGCAAACACAATAAAATAGAAGACTATATCGATGAACTCTACAACGAGACTATGCGCCTCGTAGAGAGCGCCGACGCCAAGGATAAGATCTACGGCATCGGAGTTGGCGCACCAAACGCCAACTATTTCACCGGCGTGATCGAAGACGGTGTCAACCTCCCCTGGCCCACCCCCATACCCTTCGCACAGATGCTTTCCGACAAGTTTGGAATCCCCGTAGCTATCACCAACGACGCCAATGCCGCAGCTATCGGTGAGATGACCTACGGCGTGGCTCGCGGTCTGAAAGACTTCATCATGATCACGCTCGGCACCGGAGTAGGCTCCGGTATCGTGATCAACGGACAGGTAGTTTATGGCCACGACGGCTTCGCCGGCGAGCTCGGCCACGTTATCGTTAAGCGTAACAACGGACGCCTCTGCGGCTGCGGTCGTACCGGCTGTCTCGAGACATATTGCTCCGCTACCGGCGTAGCACGCACCGCACGCGAATATCTCGAGATCACCGACACCCCCTCTCTTCTTCGTGAAATTCCGATCTCCGAAATCACATCCAAGGATGTCTACGATGCAGCCATGAAGGGCGATAAGCTTGCAAAAGAAGTGTTCAACTACACAGGCACCATACTCGGCGAAGCTCTTGCCGACTTCACAGTATTCTCCGCACCCGAAGCATTCGTTCTCTTCGGCGGTCTTGCCAAAGCCGGCGACCTTCTGCTCAAGCCCATCAAGGAAGCCCTTGAGAAGAATATGCTAAGCATCTGGAAAGGCAAAGTGAAAGTGCTCTTGAGCGAGCTCAAGGAAGCCGATGCAGCCGTGCTCGGTGCCAGCGCCCTCGGCTGGGAGGCCAAGCCCCTCACCGAAGCTCAGGCTTAATTTGTATAATACGATAATTCAAGTCGCTGCTGTCATTCATGATGGCAGCGACTATTGTATTATCCCTTTTTGTTATACACCCGGCTGTGGAGTGCCGATGTGATTCGAGGCAGATTGATATTGGCCGAAGTCGCCATAAGCATCAGCTCCACATCTGGAAGCCCCGATGCATACGCAGGCTGTATATACCGATAGTCGGGAAAGGCAATGAAGCCGTTGCGCTGATAGAACGCAATGCGCTGTCGGGCCTGAATACTCGTGGAAGCAGGCTCTACTTCGAGTACAATAGGCTTATCCATTGCGTCAACGACCTCTCGCAGCGCACGTCCGCCTATTCCCTTGTCGCGAAAAGCAGGTTCTATGGCAAAGTGTTCTACATAGATTGCCTCGCCCAGATTCCATAAAGTCATAAACCCGGCAAATCGTCCGCGCGAGCGTATAAGCACCATCCGTATCAGTGGCCTGTCACCCCGCATAAGCGCTGAGAGCTGTGGCCACGGACGGCGTTCCTCCTCGGGGAAACTATCCATATATAGCGGTTTGATCAGTGCGAGCGTCTTGACTGAAGGTACAGCCCCGATCACTACGTCGCACACGTATATACTGATCATCCTATTGAGTAGCGGCATCAACAACAGCGGCAGTATAAACGCCCCTGCGGCATCAGCCGCGAGATCGAGCCAATCCCCGCTGCGTCCTACCCCCATTGCTCCTTGCAGCAACTCGATCAGAGCACCTAAAGCCGTGGTACCTATCGCTGTTAGCGCATATGTAGCCTTCGATAGCCGCCCCGAGTATCGACCGATATCCCACATCGCGGCCAGCGAAACCATACCGAACATCAGCGCGTGCGCCACCTTGTCGGCGTGTGGAAACGGCGGCAGTTCCGGAGCCTGATCCCCCGGCATAAGTGTCAGTATAAACAATATGGTCACCCCAGTCGCCGTCAGGAGAAACAGAGGGATTCGGTTAAGTAGACGCATTGCCATACCCCAAAGGTAGTAATTATTTTTATGTCGAAAAAATTTCATATTGTTATCAATTTGAGTAAATTTGCGCTAATTTGTAAGAAAAAGCATCCTTAAAGGAATATTTATGTCAAAGAAAACGCAGTTTGCTTCACGAATAGGTCTGATTGCCGCTACTGTTGGCTCGGCCGTAGGTCTGGGAAATGTTTGGCGTTTCCCCGCAGAAGTGCAGGAGGGCGGTGGAGCCGCTTTTCTACTTATATATATAGGATGTGTGATATTACTCGGCATACCGGTGATGCTCAGTGAGTTTGCTCTCGGTCGTGCCGGTCATAGCGATGCCATAGGCGCCCTCAAGAATGTAGGCGCCTCTAAGCGCTGGTGGGTAGTCGGCGGCATAGCCATCCTCGCCAGTTACCTCATACTCAGCTTCTATATGGTCGTTGCCGGCTGGACGCTCGAATATCTCGTGCAGTCCGTTACGGGCGGATTGTTCGAGCCAGTGGCAGGTGAGGCCGGCCTCAACTCCCACTTCACAGCCAAGATGGAGGAGTATGTCACAACCGACTGGCCGCCACTGATATTTACATTCCTGATGATATTCATCAACCTCGGTATATTGCTCGGGGGAGTGCAGAAAGGTATAGAACGGATGAGCAATATCATGATGCCGCTCTTCTTCCTTGTGCTTGTAGTGTTTGTGGTAGTGGCCCTGTCGCTCCCCGATGCCGGAGCCGGATTGTCCTTCTTCCTGCGTCCCGACTTCTCGAAAATCACAGGTTCTACGATAGTTAGCGCTCTCGGGCAGGCTTTCTTCTCGCTCAGTCTGGGCATGGGTATTCTCATCACATACTCTGCCTACTTCTCCTCTAAAGTGCCGTTGGTACGCACCGCTGTCACAGTGTCGTTGCTCGACCTGCTCGTAGCCATTATGATGGGGCTGGTGATATTCCCTGCCATCACATCCTTTGGGCTCGACGGCGAGACGATACGCGGAGCTTCGCTGGTATTTGTCACTCTCCCCGAAGTATTTACCCACATGGGTATGCCCCAGCTCTGGTCGATACTCTTCTTCTTCCTGCTTGCTGTGGCAGCTCTCACATCCACTATCTCTATCGCCGAGGTGTCCGTTGCATTTATCATCGACCGGTTCCATACATCGCGTATCAAGGCGTGCCTTATCGTATCGCTTCCGTTGCTGCCCATCAGCGCCGTATGTTCGCTATCTATGGGATTGTGGAGCGATTTCACGATACTCGGTATGAACGTATTTGATTTCCTCGACAATTTCGCCACTAATATTCTCCTGCCGGTAGGCTCGATCTTGCTATGCATCTTCCTCGGTTGGTTTGCTCCGCGCAACCTAATGTATGATCAGTTGTCCAACCATGGCACGATACGCTCACGCCTCATTCCCGCTGTGATCTGGATCGTGAAATATCTGGCACCCGTGCTCATTGCAGTAGTACTCGTATCCACCTTCCTTTGATATGATATTGAAATCCACCTCACTCCAACGCCTCGGTGCTACCCTGCTTGTCGTAGTGATTGCATTGCTTTTGGGCGGAGTGCTACTTGCGCGTGGATGCTCGGATCCTCCACCCGAGCCGGTTAAGCGGGGAATGTGCGCCGACAGTGCACTTGTCAATGTACGTCCCGACTCTACGCGAATCGGTAAGCCCCGGAAGCGCAAGGCGCCCGGACGCAAGAGGAAAGAGGCGGACAAGAAGCCGGCTCTACTTCCCGATGGCTCACCTCTCGACCATAAAATGTAGGAATAAATTTGCACCAACGGCGCAATTGGAGTAACTTCGCACACATGAAGGCAACTACCGGCAATCCGTTTACACCTTTCAGTCTCAACCTGCGCAGGCGACTCATAATCTTCGATCGTCCGGCCGTGATGGGTATCGTCAATGTTACTCCCGACTCATTCTATTCGCAGTCGAGAGTAGCCGATGCCGGTCTTATCCGGCAGCGTGCCGTGCAGATGGCGAGCGATGGCGCCGATATTATAGATGTAGGCGGATGCTCCACGCGTCCCGGTGCCGGGGAGGTGAGTGTCGATGAGGAGACCTCGCGGGTTGTTGAAGCCGTCAGAGCTATACGTGCTATTCTTCCAGATATACCCCTATCGGTCGACACCTACCGTGCTTCGGTAGCCCGCGAAGCCGTAGCAGCCGGAGCCGATATAGTCAATGATATATCCGGCGGCGACCTCGATCCCGATATGATACCTGCCGTAGCCGACATGAGCGTACCATACATACTTATGCACATGCGCGGCACTCCGGCCAATATGCAGCAGCTCACCGACTATGGCCACAAATCGGTGACCGAAGCCGTCATCACCTCCTTGGCCGGAAAGGTCAGTCGCTGCGTGGATGCCGGGATCACGGATATTATCGTCGACCCCGGATTCGGATTTGCCAAGACCGTGGAGCAGAACTATGAGTTGATGCGTCATCTACCCCTGCTTAAAGAAGCTCTACAGTTGCCTGTCCTTGTTGGTATATCACGTAAGTCGATGATTACCCGGCCGCTCGGTATCTCTGCCGATGACGCATTGGCGCCGACAGCCGCCCTCAATACCATAGCTCTCACTCTCGGAGCATCCATCGTGCGCGTCCACGACGTACAAGCCGCCGCCCGGACAGTCGCCTTAACCCAATTACTGTATAAGTCATGACCATCACGTTGCTCGACATTTTCGATATCGCACTGGCAGCCCTCCTGCTGTTCTATACCTACCGCATCATGAAGGAATCCGGTGCGCTCAATCTCTTCTATGGCGTATTGGCCTTTGTTGTAGTATGGGTAGTCGCATCGCAGATTCTTGAGATGAAGCTCATCGGATCGATACTCGATAAGTTTATCAGCCTCGGTCTGCTCATCATCGTGATCCTATTTCCCGATCAGATCAAGCGCTTCCTCGTGCAGCTCGGCGATCGCAAGCGTTGGCGCATATTGCGCAAACTCTTCAGGATGCAGCGCGCCGATACCGACAGGAAAAATGAAGCCGTCCACAAGATCGTGCTCCCTGTAGTGTATTCATGTATCAATATGTCGAAGAGCCGCACCGGCGCACTCATTGTGATAGAGCGCAGTATGCCCCTGGAGAGCTACGAGATGTCGGGCGATATCATCGATGCCCGCATCAATACCAGACTTATAGAGAATATCTTCTTCAAAAACTCTCCCCTCCACGATGGAGCTATGATCATAGCCCACTACCGCATCAAGTCAGCCGGCAGTATTCTGCCCGTGAGCCACGACACCAATGTGCCGCGCCATCTTGGACTTCGCCATCGTTCGGCACTCGGCATATCGCAGGCCACCGATGCCGTTGCGGTGGTAGTATCGGAGGAGACAGGCGCCATATCTATTGCCTACGGTGGTACATTGTCCACGCGGCTCACATCTACCGAGCTCGAGCAGCGGCTGTCACAGATCCTCGACGACTGATTCGAGAAGTCGCGACGCTTCCGCTACGCAATGCTCGCAGGCCACAGCACCGTTGGTCCCGGTGCCCAGCTTGAGATCACAGCAGATAGTGGCACCGCATGATTTCTCAAAACCCTCGAAGATACGCTTCATACCCGCGCGCGCCTTCACACGGTCAGGCACCATCATGCCGTATACGATACCCGCACCTATCAGTGCTCCACACGTACCGTGCATCGTACCCATACCCGAGCCAAACGAAGCTGCTGCACCGACCATTGTCTGTTGGCTCACACCTGCCACATCCGCATACGTTACCGCCACCGCCTGAGCGCAATTCATCTCGCCCGAGCGCTTTCTCTCCGCGGCCTCGGCCGCACGACTTTCAGAAATCCTTTTCATAACGCCTGCAAAGATAAGAAAAAGAATCGGCTCCGCGGATATCCCGAGAGCCGACACCTGTGAGTTGATGATAGAGCTATCTTATTCCTTTACCTTTTCTTCAAGGGCGAGGATGCGTTCTTTCTGAGCGTCAGTGAGCTTGTCGCCCGAGCCCATAATAACCAGAGATACTACCACCATTGCCTGCTGCTGATCTTCAGGAAGATTGTTTATGTACTCGTTAGCTTCCTTCTTGTCCATGCCCTGAGTCATATCAGCGATAACTTCAAGCTGATCGATGAAGAAATCGTAGTCCGATTCAGTAAGTTCGGTTTGAGCTTGAGCGTACGACATAATCTTTTCAGTGTCGAGCTGCTTCTTGCCTGAGCAGGCAGCCATAGCGAAGATGGCGATGGCTACGATAGCCAGAGTGCGGATTGCTTTAATCATGATTGGTAAAAGATATAGTAAATAATATCTGCAAATATAGTAATACTTAGGCAAATCCGCAACACTCTTCCCCACCCCCAAATTT
>JAIDTT010000099.1 GCA_029060545.1 Paramuribaculum sp.
CCTACCCCGACAGCCCGATGATGCTCATCCTGATCAGAGACCACGAAGATCAGATCCTCGATCCCAAGATCATCACCAATACTCGCCACAAGCGACGACGACCATAGCGGTATCGTGCTCCGCCCCTCAGCCCTGTCAATCAATCGTGCATCTTGAATTGTGCATCGTGCATTGGCGGGAATCCTCGCACGAAAAGCGTACAATGACATTTTTACCATAAATTTTATTAGCTATATCAGCTATAAAAGCTATCCCGTTACCACTGTATCAACTGTGGAAGCAGGAAGCGCGTTAGCACGACTCTGTAGTCTCTCCTTTATGGCGCTTGAGTCTTTTTCTCGTGCTTAAGCGCCTTTTGCAGACTTTCAAAATGTATCCGATAGCCATTATTATTACGGCGGGAATAATAATATTCAATAGAATACTGACATATAATCTCATTCCTAACATTTGGCCAGCCGGAATGAAATGTGATATAAGGTATTCACAACCATAACCAACCGCCATATATAACGGCGCCTCAATTAGGGTATATTTATAATCCAACAGAAAGCGTTTGTTGATTTTAAGCCAATACATAAGCAGTAGCACAAAGGTATTGACGGGACCTAAAAGGGTCACTATGATATATATCATTATACCGGTACCAAGTGTGTTTCCATCAATAATGAACAAGAGGATACTATTGATTAAAACAAACTGTGCGTAACTGCGTAATGCACAGACCGTCGCCACAGCAGAGTCAATTTTCTTTACTTTCATGACACTTACATTTACTGCACCTAATTACTATCGGCATCACAATGATTGGATTTGCAAATATATGGATAATCAAGAAAAAATCCGGTCTGAGGCTGCAAAATTTGAATCAGAGGAGCTTGAGGGCGATGGCGGCGCAGGCTTCGGCATCGGCAAGGGCGTGATGATGGTTGGTGAGATCGTATCCGCAGGCAGCTGCGGCGATATGGAGTTGGTGGCTGGGAAGTTTGAGACAACGCCGCGAGGCTGCCAGGGTGCAATAAAACGGATATTCGGGATATTGCATTCCGAACTCAGCGAAAGCTGCGCGCAGACAACTTTCGTCGAATGGCCGGTTGTGCGCCACCAAAGGAAGGCCTTTTATCTTATCCGCTACTTGCGCCCATACTTCAGGGAAGGTAGGCTGCGAGTCGGTATCGCGACGTGTGAGGCCATGTACTTCGGTTGTCCAGCAGGTATAGTAATTGGGGGTCGGTCGGATAAGGCTATAAAATCTATCGACTATTTTTCCTCCCCGAACTACGACTATACCGACGCTACAAACTGAGGAGCGGCGGCCGTTGGCTGTCTCAAAATCTATTGCTACAAAATCGTTCATTCTCTACGAGCTTCTTGATAATGCAAAGGTAAGCAGATCCTATTGCATTTTACGATACATGATGGCGAAATTTACGGCCGTCGGTAATAAAAATACCGCACCCGAAGAGAGATGTCTCGTCGGGTGCATATATAAGATATGGCAGATAAAATCAGAGGTTGAGGACGTCGTGGAGGGGTGCGGATGGGTAACTGATGGTACCGGTGGTGCCGTCGTATTCCACTTTGGAGTCGAGGAGTTCGACAACGATGATCTGACCGTCGCGGGTAACGCAATAGATGCCTTCGTCGGTCTCGATGGCTTCCAGATAGTCGTAGAGCTCACTCGGAAGTTGATCGTAAATAAACTGCTGTGGTAGAGTGGCCCCCCGGCCGTTGACTTTAGTCCAGTTGTAGTCGGTGTCGAATGTGAGTTCTGCACCGTTGCGAATCTTCACCGTAGAGCCTTTGTCTGTCACGACGTAGCTTGCCACTTCGCCGTATGGGAAGTATTCGCTTACGAATTTGGCAATTGGGGAGGGCAATTCATCCCAGGCGTTATTGCCACAGGCTCCCATCATCACGATAGTTATCATCAGGACTATGAAGGAAATAGTGTTACGGCGCATATCGGTGGAGGTTGTATTAATAATTGTTACAATTTTATAACAAATATATCGGCGGATAGTTCGTATCTTTGCCGTCGCTATGCTGAAATATCTAACCATCACTCTAATTATGTGGCTTCTGCCTACTTCGTCCGCCCTGGCAGACGAATCGCCATATATGCAACTGATCGGGCAGGCGGACAAGCAGGTGAAGAAGGGCAACTGGGCTGAGGCTGAGCAACTATATCGTGAGGCTATACGCTCGGAGCCGGATAATCCGCAGAATGTATTGCTTACGGCCAATATCGGTATGCTGCAGTATTACGACGACAGGGCGCACGAGGCGATTGCTACGCTGACGCGTGCGCATGAGCAGGCTCCGGTGTCGGTGACGATACTGATGAACCGTGCCAAGGTGTATACTGCGCTCGACATGACCGATGAGGCAATCGCCGACTATCGCCGTGTGTGCCGGCTTGATACCCTGCTGGCGGATCCACACTACTATCTGGCGCTGCTGGCGATAGAGCGGGCAGACACGACGGAGGCTCTTCGTCAGGCTGATACATTAGCATCATTGCAACCGGATTCGTATTACAACCACATGGCGCGCTCTACGATACTGCTGTCGTCGGGGAAGATCAAGGAAGCACTCCCCCACCTTACCAAGGTGATAGAGCTGGATCCTGACGCGGCTAACTACGGCCGACGTGCGCTCTGCTATCTGATACAGGGTGATCTTGGCGCTGCGGCCGACGATATCGCGGCCGGACTGGTGATTGATCCGACGAGCGGCGAGCTCTATCTGTACCGCGCGATGCTCAATAAAATGAGATTTCGCCCCGACGATGCACGCAGCGACGCGGAGAAGGCGGTGCGCTACGGAGTGGCTGCGGCGCACGTAAAGTCGCTTCTGGAGTGAGACGAGGCGAGGATGAACTTGCAGCCTGAGAAAATTGTTTTAATTGAAAAGCAGGGATTTAAGTTTTTTTCTTATCTTTGCACCATTGATATAAATTCTCTCAGGATAAATATATAACTTTTAAATATTACATTTATGAACACTGACACTATTGGCTCGTGGGCCGGCCTCGTATGGAACGCCCTCAATGAAGCCGACGTACTTGGCTGCAAGCAGATCAAAAAAATGACCAAACTCAAAGACAAAGAACTCTATGCCGCTCTGGGCTGGCTGGCTCGCGAAGGCAAGATCTACTTTGCTGAAAGCGCTGAAGATAAAGAACTTCTCGTAGCATTGGTTAAATAATATTCGCACAGAATATACTCTACTGACTTATAGCAAGAGGGTGCGTCAAAAGCAAACGGTTTTGGCACATCCTCTTTTCGCGACAATACTCTATAGAAGGAAATAATGAAGGGACTCGTAGTACGCAACACCGGAAGCTCTTACGTGGTGCTCCTCCCCGACGGGAGCGAATACGACTGCAAGATCAAGGGCAAATTCCGACTGAAAGGTATCCGCACCACAAATCCGGTGGCGGTAGGCGACCACGTGGAGATAGCGCCACAGCCCGACGGCAGCGCCTACATCACGGCTATCGAACCCCGACAGAATTACATAATACGCCGCGCATCCAACCTCTCGAAGGAGGCCCATATCATAGCGGCTAATCTGGATCAGGCGTGTCTGGTGGTGACACTCACCCACCCCGTCACTTCCACCACCTTTATCGACCGCTTTCTATCTACTGCCGAGGCTTATCGTGTGCCCGCCATAATCGTGATCAATAAAATTGACCTCTTGACAGAGCCGGACGACATTGAACTGCTCGACGGGGTAGAATACCTTTACAGCTCGATCGGCTACCGCGTGATCAAGACATCAACCTTGACGGGCGAAGGCATCGACACACTCCGCGAAGCGCTTCGCGACCGCATCTCATTGCTGTCGGGCAACTCGGGTGTGGGCAAATCGACACTGATCAACACACTCATTCCCGGGCTCGAACTGCGCACAGCCGAAATTTCCGATGTGCATCAGACGGGAATGCACACCACTACATTCTCGGAAATGTTTCAGCTGCCATCCGGGGGCTACATCGTAGACACACCCGGCGTACGCGGATTCGGCACAATCGATTACGACAAATATGAGGTTGCGCACTACTTCCCGGAGATATTCCGTGCATCAAAGGATTGCCGCTACGGCAACTGCACCCACACTCACGAACCAGGGTGCGCAGTGCTCGAAGCGCTCGAGAATCAAGAGATCGCGCAGTCGCGCTACGCCTCCTACCTCAGCATTCTCGACGACCTCTCCCACGAAAAATACCGTCCCGGTCACTAATCCCCCAAAACATCGGCGTCCGGCTCCGAATTACAGACCTTTCATCCCCCCCAATATCCATCAACCCCAAATTTCAGCACTACACCCGACAACTCTCGCATGTGCCCGTACTGAGCTACCGTTTTCGTACTCAACCTCTTGTCAAATCCACATTTTCTTTTTAATTTTGTAATATCAAGGACTCTTCATTGATCATTACAATGGATAGTAAAAGGACAAATAGATGCTTATACAAATCGGATTTCAAATCTTTCATTGAAGCCGATCCATATTCAGTTCTGGGGCGCATCCATGATGCGTTTCACGGACAAGCATTGACTACGACCGATGAGGCTTGGCTGGGAGAAATCCAGCTATTGCAAAATGTTCTTTTGCCTTGGAAAGAAGAGGATGCAGAGATAATATTTGAGTATGATATCCCTCGTCTGGGTAAACGCATCGATGTCGTTTTGCTTTTAAGGGGAATCATTTTCTGTCTTGAATTCAAAGTAGGCCAGAAAGGCGCCTTACAGGCTGATGTGGAGCAAGTGATGGACTATGCACTTGACTTAAAGAATTTTCATCGTTATAGCCATGACCGTATTATTGTCCCCATTTTAATTCCGACAAAACGTACATCGTCATCAAGTTCTTTTTCTCCATCAGTTTATAATGACTCAATCTTCAATCCTCTGATTTCAGGAGCAAATGGATTACAGAAACTTATCCAAGAAGTTCTGCAACATGCTGACGCAAACACCCCAGGCACAATAAAGGATTGGATAATTAGCCCCTATATACCCACTCCAACAATCATTGAAGCCGCACGTTCGCTTTATGAAAATCACTCTGTAGAGGATATAACCCGACATGAAGCAGACAAAGTGACCACTGACGCAACGATTGCCTATATTCTTGACGTAATAAATCGCTCAAAACGAGAAGGCGAAAAGAGCATCTGTTTCGTTACTGGTGTTCCCGGTGCAGGTAAGACTTTGGTTGGCCTTGATGTTGCCGTAAAGCAATCTTATCAAGACGATGGGACTTTCAATGAAGAGGATGGAGCTGTCTACCTCTCCGGTAATGGTCCTCTTGTCGCAGTTCTAACTGAAGCTCTTGCGCGAGACAACTATAAGAAATCCCGAAAGAAAAGCGGTGACAAGAAACTTTCGGATTCACGTCGCGAGGTGAGTAAATTTATTCAAATTATTCACCGTTATAGAGATAATATGCTTGCCAAGATTAAGAATCCGGTGATAAACGGTGTGTTGGAAATAGATCCCGATAAAGCCGTGAAACTTCAGCAAAGCGGATATGGCGAAGTTGAACACGTAGCAATATTTGATGAAGCGCAACGCGCTTGGACCCATAAACGCATTGCAAACTATCTTAAACGAGGTGGAACATACGGAAATAAACTTAAGGTTACCAATTTTCCAATGTCAGAGGCCGCATTCCTCATATGGTCTCTCGATCAGAGAGAAGATTGGGCAACGATCGTATGC